>JANNEI010000353.1:0-8626 GCA_031378565.1 Burkholderiales bacterium | reverse complement strand
CATGCTGAAACAGTTCGAGCAGATGCGCGACATGATGAAGAAGATGAAGGGCGGCGGCATGATGAAAATGATGAAGCGCATGGGGGGCATGAAGGGGATTGGCGGCATGGGCGGTATGGGCGGGATGCGCTGAAGCGGCGTCATTGCGGTGCTGCTCCACTCTCCTGTGGATTGACCACCGCGCCGCCGGTCGCTAAGGTGATGCGTCCGCCTTCCCGGTGCCATTGCCTTGCCGCTCCTTCCACTGATCCTGCTGACGCTGATCCCGATCCTGCTGCTGACATGGTGGTGGCTGCGCCGACGCAACCGCGCTGCCGCCGACGACCGGCCGATCGATGGCCTGGACACGCTGTCGGCATGGTCGCCCGAGGCCACCCGCGTCCTGAAGGCCTCGGAACGCACTGCCTACGTCACGCTGCGGCGCGCGCTGCCGCAGCACATGATCCTGGCGCAGGTTCCGCTTTCACGCTTCATCCGCGTGCCGACGCGCCACTCGTATGCCGAATGGTTGCGGCGGGTCGGCCAGCTGTGCGCCGACCTGGTGGTGTGCGACCGTCACTCGCAGGTGATCGCGGTGGTCGAGGTACAAGCCGAGCCCGAACTCACCAGCGCTCGAACGCGTCGCCGACAGTTGCGCGTGGCACGGGTGCTGGAAGCGGCCAAGATTCCCCTGCACGTCTGGATCGACACCGCGCTGCCGTCGGCGGAGTCCGCGCGCGACGCGATCGTCCCGCGCCCGCGTGCCGATGCCGTCCGCCCTGACCTGCCTGACCGCGCCACGCCAGGTCAGCCCGCGGCCGTGCCAGCGTCCACCGACATTCCACCCGGGGAGACCGCAGACACGTTCGCCGCGAACCTCCCGGGTTGGGGCGCCGACGAGGTGATCGAAATGCCCGAACCGCCGCCCTCGACATGGTTCGACGACATGGACTCTGCGCCGGTGCCGCGGGATGTGAACAAGCGGGCGAAAATCCGCTGAACTGGCGGCCTGACCGGACTGAACTTCTCAGCCCAGCAATGCGTTCGCAAACTCGCGGGCGTCGAAGGTCTGCAGGTCTTCGAGTTGTTCGCCGACGCCGATGAAGTACACCGGCACGGCACCGCCCGGTCGATCGCGCGCCCACAGCGCAATGGCGGCCAGCACGCCGCCCTTGGCGGTGCCGTCGAGCTTGGTGATGATCAGGCCGGTCAGTTGCAGCGCTTCGTCGAAGGCCTTCACCTGGGTCAAGGCGTTCTGCCCGGTGTTGCCGTCCACCACCAGCAGCACCTCGTGCGGTGCCCCGGCCTGCGCCTTCGCGATCACCCGCTTGATCTTGCGCAACTCCTCCATCAGGTTCAGCTGTGTCGGCAGGCGGCCCGCGGTGTCGGCAATCACCACATCGCAACCGCGTGCCTTGCCCGCCACGACCGCGTCGAAAGTCACGGCCGAGGGGTCGCCGTTGGCCTGGCTGACGATCTCGACATTGGTACGCCCGGCCCACACCGCGAGTTGCTCTTTGGCGGCCGCGCGGAACGTGTCGGCCGCCGCCAGCAACACCTTCGCGCCACCGCCGGCCAGATGCCGCGTGAGCTTGCCGATGCTGGTCGTCTTGCCGGCACCGTTCACGCCAACCACCATCATCACGGTGGGCGAGGCTTCCCCGACCGTGAGCGCCTTTTCCAGCGGCCGCAGCAGGTCGGTGACGGCATTCGCCAGCAGGCCTTTCACCGCAGCCGGGTCGGCGGCGCGCTCTTCTGCCACACGCCACTTCAGGTCGGCCAGCAGGTAGGCGGTCGCTTTGACGCCGGCGTCGGCCATCAACAGCGCCGACTCCAGTTCTTCGTACAGCGCGTCGTCGATCTGGGTGCCGGTGAAGACCTGGGCAATGCTGGAGCCGGTCTTCTTCAGGCCGGAGCGAAGCTTGTCGAACCAGTTGCGGCGCTCGGCCGTCTCGGCCACCACCACAACAGCAGGTGGCTCGGGCAGCGGCTGTGGCGATGCTGCGACAGGAGGCTTCTTCTTGAAAAAACTGAACATGCCGTCGTTGGGGGTGTGGTGCTTCGGGACGCCTGTCGGGGGCAAAGGCGCGCGCACAAAGGCGCGCAGGCCGGACGCTATAATTTGTGGCTAGGCGCTTTAGCTCAGTCGGTTAGAGCGACGGAATCATAATCCGCAGGTCCGGGGTTCGAATCCCTGAAGCGCCACCAGCCATCAAAGGTCTTGTAAGTCATCGACTTACAGGACCTTTTGTTTGGGTGCGGCTTCTTTTGCGACTTCCCCTTTGGCCGTCATCTCATCGCACTGCAACACTCTGTGCCGAAAATGATTGCCACAGTTTCGACGCAGCATCGTTTCGCCAGAGGCGCGGCGAATACGCGGCGACTCGACACTCGGAATGACCCTATCCGGACTATCCCTAGGGGTTGCGCGGGTGAGCGTCGAATTTGGGACGGCGACACGTTCGAGCAGGGTTTCACCCTAAGCGCGGTGGCTGAAAACAGACCGCTAACTCCACGCACCGACCCTTGCGAGCCGGTTCAATTCACCGTTTCCCGGTGTTCAAAAAACAGGCTCGCAACTTGCATTGAAGCCCTCGCCGGCCTCTTCAAGTCGCACGGCCGTCGGCCTCTCAGCGGTTCGATGCAGGCGAGCTTTAGTGACCTCAATAAGGAGACTTCAATGCGAATTTCGGAGCAAGCAGATTGGCGCTCTTGGTGTCGGGTGGCGGTGGCGATGGTCGCGATTCCAGGGATGGCGTTCGCCAACCCGGATGTCGAAAAGAACATCGCCAATTCGAAGAACTGGGCGATGCAGGCTGGCGACATGTTCAACCAGCGTTACACCAAGCTCAACCAGATCAACAAGGGCAACGTCGGCAAGATGCAGGTCGCGTGGACGTTCTCCACGGGCGTGCTTCGCGGGCACGAAGGCTCGCCGCTGGTGATCGACGGCACGATGTTCCTGCACTCGCCGTTTCCCAACAAGGTCTTCGCGGTCGACCTCGACACGCAAAAGATCAAATGGAAATACGAGCCGAAGCAGGACCCTGCGGTGATTCCGCAGATGTGTTGCGACACGGTGAACCGTGGCTTGGCCTATGCCGAAGGCAAGGTCTTCCTGCAGCAGGCCGACAGCACGCTGTTGGCGCTGGATGCGAAGACCGGCAAGGTCATCTGGAGCGTCAAGAACGGGGACCCGAAGCTCGGTGCCGTCAACACCAACGCGCCGCACGTCTTCAAAGACAAGGTCATCACCGGCATCAGCGGCGGCGAGTGGGGCGTGCGCGGGTTCCTGGCCGCTTACGACATCAACACCGGCAAGCAGGTCTGGAAGGGCTACAGCGTCGGCCCCGATGCCGAAATGCTGATGGACCCGGCCAAGACCATGACTTGGACCGACGGCAAGATGGCACCGGTCGGCAAAGACTCTTCGCTGAAAACCTGGAAGGGTGACCAGTGGAAGACCGGCGGCGGCACCACCTGGGGCTGGTTCAGCTACGACAAGGCAACCAATGCCGTTTACTACGGCACCGGCAACCCGTCGACCTGGAACCCGTCGCAGCGGCCTGGCGACAACAAGTGGTCGATGACGATCTTCGCGCGCGACGTGGACACCGGGATGGCCAAGTGGGTGTACCAGATGACGCCGTTCGACGAGTGGGATTTCGACGGCATCAACGAGATGATCCTGGCCGACATCGACGTCAAGGGCAAGCCCACGAAGGCGCTGGTCCACTTCGACCGCAACGGCTTTGGCTACACGCTGGATCGCGTGACCGGTGAGTTGTTGGTGGCCGAGAAGTTCGACCCGACGGTGAACTGGGCCACGAACGTCGACATGAAGACGGGCCGTCCGCAAGTCGTCTCCAAGTACTCCACCGCGAAAGGCGGGCCTGATGTCAACACCAAGGGCATCTGCCCGGCGGCGCTTGGCAGCAAGGACCAGCAGCCCGCGTCGTTCGACCCAGAGACCAAGCTCTTCTACGTGCCGACGAACCACGTCTGCATGGACTACGAGCCGTTCAAGGTCGAGTACACCGCCGGCCAGCCGTACGTGGGTGCCACGCTGTCGATGTTCCCGTCCCCCGGCAGCCATGGCGGCATGGGCAACTTCATCGCCTGGAACGCGGGCACCGGCAAGATCGTGCAGAGCAAGGCCGAGAAGTTCTCGGTGTGGAGCGGCTCGCTCAACACCGCGGGCGGCTTGTCCTGCTACGGCACGCTGGAGGGCTACCTGAAGTGCGTCGACAACAAGGACATCAACAAGGAGCTGTTCAAGTTCAAGACGCCGTCCGGAATCATCGGCAACGTTTTCTCGTATGAGCACAAGGGCAAGCAGTACATCGGCGTGTTCTCGGGCATTGGCGGCTGGGCCGGCATCGGCATGGCAGCCGGCCTCGAGAAAGACTCTGACGGCCTGGGTGCCGTGGGTGGATACAAGGAACTTAGTCAGTACACCGAACTCGGAGGTTCTCTGACGGTGTTCACCTTGCCCAACTGAGCGGAAGCCAAGGGTCACGCCACTGAATGGCCTGACCCGTTGGCCGAATCGGGAGACGGCCGCCGCGAGGAAGCCGTCTCCTTTTCTTATTGAACCGAGGATCAGGCGCTCATGAAAGTGAAGATGTTCTTGCTGCCCGCATTGCTGTGTCTGGCGGGTGCCGCTCATGGCGCGGATGCGCCCTACAAGGTGGTGGACGGCTACAAGGTCGACGCCGAAACGATGAAGGGTTTCAGAGCCTGGCGCGCAGCGGCCTGCGACCGCTGCCACGGCGCGAACCAGGAAGGCCTGGTCGGCCCCTCGCTCGTCAACAGCTTGAAAACCCTGTCGAAGGAAGAGTTCGTCACGGTCGTCACCAAAGGCCGGCTCGAAAAAGGCATGCAGAGCTTCGGCAACAGCCCGCAGGTGATGGACAACATCAATCAGCTCTACACGTACCTCAAGGGACGTTCCGACGGCGAGATCACACGGGCCAAGGTCGAGCCCATCTCCCAATGACGGCTGACTTCGCTGGACCCGCCGGCGTCGGCATGCCGATGTGCCGCAGGTGCCCGAACTCGCTCTTCGGCCTGGCGATTTGCGCGCTGCTGGCCACCATCGCCAGCGCAGCCGCGGCCCAGGATCAGCCTGCAGAACGCACCGCGTTGCGCGTGTGCCAGGACCCCAACAATTTGCCGTTCTCGAACGTGGCGGGCGAAGGCATCGAGAACCGGATTGCCGTTCTCTTCGGCAAGGCGCTGGGCCTGCCGGTGACGTACTACTCGTTTCCCCAGCGCCTGGCTTTCATCCGCAACACCTTGAAGTTCAAGCTGCCGGGTGAAGACTACCCTTGCGACATCGTGATGGGCGTTCCCGCCGGCTACGACCAGGTGTCGGTCACCCAACCCTATTACCGCTCGACCTACGCGCTGGTGTTCGCGAAGGGCAAGGGGATGGATCAGGTGAGGTCCGCTGAAGACTTCCTGAAGCTCGATCCCGCCAGGCTGGCGCAGCTTCGCATCGGCGTTTACGACCGTTCGCCGGCAAGCGAATGGCTCAACCGGCACCAGCTGATCGAGCAAGGCGTTCCGTACCAGATCATGAACGCCGACCCCAAGCAGTACCCGGGCGAGATCATCGAGAAAGACCTGGCTTCGGGCAAGCTCGACGCAGCCATCGTCTGGGGCCCGATCGCAGGCTATTTCGCGCAGCGCGTCAAGGTGCCCGCGCTGGCGGTGGTGCCGTTGAAGTCCGAGCCCGGTGTCAGGTTCGACTACCAGATGGCAATGGGTGTGCGCTACGGCGAGCGCGAATGGAAGCAGCAGATCGAAGCGCTGATCGAATCGAAGCGTCCCGAGATTCAAGCCATCCTGAAAGAGTACGGCGTGCCGCTCGTCGATGCGTCGTTCGAAGCGCCGAAGCCCTGAACGCGCTGGCCCGTGCCGATGAAACTTCTTGTCGTCGTGGCGCTTGGGTTGCTCGTCGCGACGTCGGCGCGCGGCGAGGTCGACCGTGTCGCGCTGCTCGGCTTGAGTGCGAGCGTGCTGAAGATCGAGGCCCGTCGCGTCCAGGGCGGCTATTCGCTCGGATCGGGCGTGGTGGTGGGGACCGAGACCATCGTCACCAACTGCCATGTCACCCGCGACGCGCTGACGGTCAGCGTGCTTCGTGGCGGCGTTCGTTGGGTGGCCGACTCGCAGCGCAGCGATGTCGACCATGACCTGTGTCTGCTGCACGTGCCGGGCTTGCAGGCCAAGGTGGTGGCGCTCGGGCGTGCCGAACGTCTCGCGACGGGACAGATGGTGACCGCTCTCGGCTACACCGGAGGCCTGGGCATGCAGAACAGTGAGGGCGAGGTTCTCGGGCTGCACCGCCATGATGGCGGCCGCGTGATCCGGAGTTCCAACTGGTTCAGTTCCGGTGCCAGCGGCGGCGGGCTGTTCGACCAAGACCTGCGCCTGGTGGGCATCCTGACCTTTCGCCTGCGCGGCGGCGAAGCGCACTACTTCTCGGCACCCGCCGAATGGTTGCAGGCGATGCTTGACGCGCCGGACGCAGGCGGCTACAGCGCCGTCGGGCCGGACCGTTCGCCGCAGCAGCCCTACTGGCAACGACCGGTCGTCGACCAGCCAAGGTTTCTGAAGGCGGCGCTCCTGCAGCGTGACGATCGTTGGCCCGAGTTGGCAACCCTGGCGACCGAATGGGCGCATGCCGACGCGACCGATCCCGAACCCTGGTTCCTGATGGGCGTCGCACTCGACCAGATGGACCGCTTGCCCGAAGCACAGCGAGCGCTGGAGTGTTCGCTGGCCATCGAGCCCGCCTCCGCAGCCGCCAGGGCGCGACTGGCACCGCTCTATGTGCGACGGGCACTGGACGCCCAGGCGAACCGGGCCACGCCTGACGCCGTCACACCCTCCACGCCCTGCCCTGTGGGCGCTGCCAATCCGCAAACCCCATGATGATTCGCAACCCCTTTCGGATCGGTGCCGGTGCGGCCTTGATGCTGGCCTTGCTGTGGCCAGCGCAGGTGCCGGCGGCGACCGACTTCTCGGCTGCCGAGCAGGCGCTTTTCATCGACAACCACATCGCCTCGCTGCGGCCGCCGGCGACGCTGCGCTACGCCTACCGCAAGACCGGCAGCCTCGAAGAGGCCTTCGACGACAAGATCGACGTGCTGCTCACGGCGCAGTCCGACGGCAGTTGCTGCGCCGCGAGCGCGAAGTTTTTCACCGGCGCGCGCCAGCTTCGCCAGCCCGAGGTCGAAGGGGTTCAGGGCAACCCCGCCATCTTCTACTTTCTGGAGCGCGACATCCGGGAGATGGAGCGGCTGACAAAGGGCAAGGCCAACTACTTTCGCAAGCGCATCCGCATGGCGGTATTCCAGGGCGCGTCGATCCGCGACATCACGCTGCCCTATGGCGGCCAGCAGGTCGCGGTGCGCGAGATCAGCATCTCGCCGTACCTCGACGACCCGAACCGCTCGCGCTACGAGAAGCTCGCCAACAAGACCTATGTCTTCCTGCTGGCGAAGGCCGTGCCGGGCGGCCTCTACGGCATTCGCTCGCGAATCGAGGCCGACTCCGCCGCCGCGATCCCGCTGATGGCCGAAGAGATGCTTTTCGAAGGCACAGCTCCCGCCCCTGCCCCCGCCTCTGCCCGGCGCCAACCGTGAACCGCCAGCCCATCCCATGAAGACCTCTCCTTCACGCCCCTCACGCGTCGCGCTGTGCGCCTTGCTGGTGGCCTCGGCAGCCGCCCGGGCGAATGATTTCCCGACGGCCGACCGCGTGCTCTATGTCCAGGAATGCATGCGCGCCCATCCAGGCCCGCAGTTCGAGATGATCCACAAATGCTCGTGCGTCCTCGACGCCCTGGCCGCCGACCTCAAGTACGACGACTACGTGACGCTCAGCACCGTCAGCAAAGCGATGTCGATCGGCGGCGAGCGCGGCGGCTCGATCCGCGACGCACCCTCGCTCGAGCCGCAGGCCAAGCGCTACCGCGAGTTTCAGCTGAAGTCCGAAAAAGCCTGCTTCATCGCTGCCGGACCGAGGTAGCGCAGTGATGCCCCACAGATCTCCGCTGGCCGGGCCGCCGTTGTTGCAGGTTCGGCTGCTGGTCGGGCTGCAGGTCGGGCTGCTGGTCGGGTTGCTCGCCTGGGCCGGGAGCACCGCGGCGCAATCCGGCACCCGCGCTGCGGCGCTGCACGTGGACCAGATCGCGCCCGGCGTGTTCGTGCACCTGGGCGCGATTGAGGACTGGGCGCCCGCGAACGGCGGCGACGTGGCCAACCTCGGCTTCATTGTGGGCAGCCGCTGCGTTGCCGTCGTCGACACCGGCGGCACGCCGCGCGTCGGTCGGGCGCTGCGCGCTGCGGTCGAACGCAGCACCTCGCTGCCGATCTGCTACGTCATCCTCACCCACGCCCACCCGGACCACATGCTGGGCAGCGTGGCCTTCGTCGACCCGGCGCAAGCCGCGCCCTCGCCAGTTTCCGCCCCCGTTCCCATCTTCGTCGCCGGCGCGCGCTTCCAGCGAACGCTGGCGGCGCGCGAGCCGTTCTACCTGAACGCGCTGCAGCGCGATTTCGGCATCGCGCTGACGCATGGGTCCATCGTCTACCCGACGCTCAGCGTCGACAAGACGCTGGACCTCGACCTGGGT
>JANNEI010000341.1:0-2644 GCA_031378565.1 Burkholderiales bacterium | reverse complement strand
GCCGTCGAAGTCCACCGCATGCGCCAGCACGCTGCTGGGCATGAACTGCGGCAGGCCCATCGCCCCGGCAAAGCTGCCGCGCGCGGCCAGCGGATCGGTGCCTTGCTGCTGGCACATCACCAGAAACTGTTCCAGCTCGTCCCGGAAGAACGCACTGCGGTCCTTGCGACCGATGGGAAAGTCGAACGCCAGCGTGGCCAGAGCGTCGATGACGCGAAAGTTGCCGGTCTGCTGGCCGTACAGCGTCTCGACGCCGATGATGCCCACCACGATTTCGGCCGGCACGCCGTAGCGTTGCTCGGCCAGTGTCAGCCAGCCTTCGTTGGCGCGCCAGAAAGCGGTGCCCGCACGCACGCGCACCGGCTCGACGAAGCGCGCCTTGTACGCGGCCCAGTTCTTCGCCGTGCCGGGTGGCGGCGGCATGATGAAGCGCGTCACGCTGGGAACGAAGCGGGCCTGCGCCAGGTTGGTTTGCGTTTGCGCGGTGTCGAAACCGTGCCGCTCGGCCACGGCAGCGGCAAAACGCATCAGGTCGTCACGCTGGCCGTAGGTGACGAGGTCGGGAGCGTCGTCGGCCTGCGCCACCGGCTTGCGCAGCGCTTTCTTGGCAGCGGCCGCCGTGGCCGGCAGCACCAGGGCGGCAGCGACGACGCACCAACCGCAGCCGGTGAGGATTCGAGAGGGCTTCAGGTTCACCCGTCGATTATCGGCGGCGCACCAGTTTCGCTGCGGCAACGAAGCGGCGTGTCAGCAGCGGGTCCGGACGCTTGAGGCTGCTGCGGCCATAGCGCTGAGCGTCCAGCGTTTCCAGCAGCGCGGCCAGCGGCTGGCCTTGCCCGGGCAGCGCAACGCGCACGCGTTGCGCCAGTGTGCGTGGGGCCTCGAACGGCGACGCCGCCACGCCGAGTTTCAGCAAGGCCGCGCGCAGGCGGTCCATCTGGCGCACCCAGGGGTCGACGCGGTTTCTGTCCCACCAGGCCCACAGCGCGCCGGCCAGCGCCAGTGAACTCAGAGCGCCGATCAGCAGCAGGGCCAGGTCTTCCCAGTCGGGCGATGCGAAGCCCAGGCGCTTCAGCAGGTCCACCTGCTGGCCGCGCGAGTAGTTCATCACCCACTGGTTCCAGCGGTTGTTCAGAGCCTCCCAGTTCAGCCTCAAGCCTTCCATCAGCGCCGGGCTGAAGTTGTCGATCGCGCTGGCCACGAAACCCGGCTCGGGTGCCAGGCTGCGCGTGCGCAAAATGCGGTCGGGTGCCACGGCCGAAGTCGGGTCGGCGCGCACCCAGCCTTCACCCGGCTGCCAGTATTCGGCCCAGGCGTGCGCATAGCGCTGACGCACGATCGTGTAGCCGTCCACCGGCAGCGGGTCGGCCCCCTGGTAGCCGGTGACGATGCGCGCCGGCACGTCGAGCGCACGCATCACCACCACGAAGGCGGAGGCGAAGTGCTCGCAGAAGCCGAGCTTGCGGTCGAGCCAGAACTCGTCGATGGTGGTGCGCGGGTCGTCTTCGCCGTACAGGCCCGGCGTCAGCGTGTACGAGTAGCCGCCGCGGCGGATGTGGCTCATCAGCGCCTGCGCCAGCACGCGCGCGTCGGCGGTGGCGTACAGCGGGTCGCGGCGCATCGCGGCGGCCCATTCGAGCGTGCGCGGGTTGTAGCCGGGCGGCAGGTCGATGTGGTCCTGCAAGCCCAGCATGGCCTGTTGCGGGCCGTGGCGGAAGTTCATGTGCGCGACCGCCTCGAAACGCAGGCGTTCGAACACGGGCCGCTCGGCCGTCCATTGCAGGTCGTCGCGCTGGGCGACGCGGTAGCCCGCCACGTCGCTGACGCCGGTGGTGGCTTCCAGCGTCGGCAGCACGCTCAGGCGCAGCGGCTCCAGCGTGACTTCGTAGCGGATCGCCGGGCCGCGCACGCGCAATGCGGCCTGCGGCATCGCCGAGGCCGGAAAGCTCGGCCGCAGCGGCTTCCACTCGACGCCGTCGAACTGCGCCAGCACCGGCCCGCGAAAGTACAGCCCGGCGGCGGGCGGCAGCGGGTCGATGAAGCGGATGCGCATGGCGATGCTGTCGTCCTGCGCCACCTCGGCCACCGAACCCAGCCGCATGCTGTTCGACAGGCCGGTCGGCGTGGCACCGTCTTTCGGAATGCCCCACAGCGGCCCCATGCGCGGGAACAGCGCGAACATCAGCACCATCAGCGGCGCGCCCAGCAGCGCGGTGCGCGCGGCCAGTGCGCCGGCCCGCTTCAGGCTGGGCCGGCCCACCGGCATGTTGGCCAGCACCAGCGAGGTCAGCAGCCCCCACACCGACACCAGCATGGCCGCGGCCACCGCCATCGACTGCGAATACAGGAAGTGCGTGAGGATCAGGAAGAAGCCGAGGAAGAACACGACAAAGGCGTCGCGCCGCGCGCGCAGCTCCAGCATCTTCAGCGCCATCAGCGCCACCGCCATCGTCACGCCGGCTTCCTTGCCCAGCAGCGTGCGGTAGCTCCACAGCGTCAGCCCGGCCGCCAGTGCCAGCACCGCGATCAACACCCAGCGGCCTGGCAACGGCCCGTTGACCAGCGCCAGCCGGCCGCGCCACAGCAGCACCGCGCCGGTCAGCAGCGCGCACCACAGCGGCAGGTGCGACAGATGCGGCAGCAC
>JANNEI010000336.1:0-1509 GCA_031378565.1 Burkholderiales bacterium | reverse complement strand
AAATTGAAATCCCCGGCATCGACGCGGATCGACCGGCCAGGACCGGCTTGCGCCTGCTGACCTGCCAGCAGAAAAAGTCCGACCGCCAGTCCGACAACGGTGGCTCGATTGAATCCGATCATTGCGCTCTCCTGAAAAGGGGAACTTGAACCTATCACGCTCGATGCGCGCGGTCGCTCCCACACCTTTGGGGGTTGCGCACGACGCACCGGTTTGCCCTCGTCCTTCGTACCGCCGCTCAGGCGGACAGCGCGAGTCGCTTCCGGTACGGCTCGGCCTGTTCCTCCCGACCCGAACTGACGTACAGCCGCACCAGCCGCGAGAGCGCCTGATCGGTGTAGAAGCTGCGACGGCCGAAGCGCGCCTCGAGCGTCGGCAGGGCTGCCAGCAAGAGACGTTCGGACTCTGCGAAACGCCGCTCGTCGATATCGCACGACGCCGCGAACAGGTCCAGCACGGCACTGCGCCAGGCCTCGTCGCCGCGCAGTTTCTCGCCGTACTGCTCGGCGAGCGCAGCGCGGGCCTGCGCCAGCGACTCGCGCGCGTTGCCCAACCTGCCCGTGGCTTCGTAGAGATCGGCCAGGTTGCCCAGCACCTGGTTCAGCATCCAGTGCTGACGCGCACGCGCTATCCGCAGCGCTTCGTCCAGCAGCGCTTCAGCAGGTGCGTGGCTGCGCCGAGCCAGCATCACCATCGCCAGGCTGTTCAGCGGCAGCACCAGATCGTCGTGATCGGGGGCCAGCAGCTTGCGGTCCATCGCCAGGGCGTCGCTGAAATAGCTCGCAGCACGATCGAGCTGCGCCCGCATCAGTTCAACCCGGCCGAGGTTGTTCAGGATCGTCGCCACTTCCCGGTGCTCCGGGCCGAACACGTTGCGATAGACCGGCAGCGCCTGCGCCCACGCATCGGCCGCCTCGCCGTAACGGCCCGTCTGGTACAGCAGGGAGGCCAGATTGTTCATGCTGAGCGCAAGGCTGGCGTGCCGGTCACCGAACACGGCCTCGCGAATCGCCAACGCGCGACGGAACAGCGGTTCGGCCTCGGTGAACTGAGACCGGGAGTACATCAACGCGCCGAGCGCATCCAGGCTGCGTGCCGTGTCGGCGTGTTGCTCTCCGTTCAGTTTCAGGTCGATGTCGAGCGCTTGGCGGTACAGCTTCTCCGCTTCGTCCGGATGTCCCAGTTCGCGCACGCTGTCAGCCAGACCCGCCAGTGACTCCGACACCGATGGATGACGGTTGCCGTGGATCTGCAATGCCTGCGCGAGCGCGAGCCGGTAGTGCGACTCTGCCTCGCGGTAGTCCGCGTCGAGGTAGCGATTCACGGCCAACGCCAGCCGCGCTTTCAACGCGTCGGCAGCGACGCCGCTCTGCTGTGCCTGCGCCAGCGCCTCGGCCAGCAGTTCATGCGCAGGCGGATAAAGGCCCAATCCGTTGTAAGCCTGTCCCATGGCGCGCAACAGGTTCGAACGCACGACCTGCTCGCCCGCGAGGCCGCCGCGGATCTGCG
>JANNEI010000279.1:0-4816 GCA_031378565.1 Burkholderiales bacterium | reverse complement strand
CCACGCTGGCGGCCGGCGACGGCCAGTTGTGCATCTAAGCAACGGCGGACGGCTGGCAGCTCTACTCAGACGACTGGTACCGCAACCTCCTGCTGGACATCGACACGCTAGCCGCAGCTGCGCCCTCAGAATCACCCGCGCAGGGCCTCACCCTGCCGGTGGCCAGCATCGACGTTGGCAAGGCACCTGCCGGCGTGGCCGCGAGTGACCGGGCGGGCACCGTCTTCGTTGCCGAGCGCGACGACGACAGCGTGGCCCTGGTCGATGTGGTCACGCGGCAGGTGCGCGCGCGAGCGACGGTCGGCAGCCACCCGTTCGCTTTGTTGTTCGATGCGCCGCGTCAGCGCTTGTATGCCCTCAACGTGAAAAGCGATGACGTGTCGGTGATCGATACCCGCGACCCGAACCGCCTCGACGTGATTGCCACGGTGAAGGTCGGCAAGGCTCCGTATGGCGCGGCGCTGGCGGCCGACGGCGCGCTGTTGTACGTGACCAACCAGCACGACGACAGCGTCAGCGTGATCGACGCCGCGTCGCTGAAGTTGCTGCGCACCCTGACCGGCTTCGGCTACCCGGAAGGCGTGGCCGCACACGCCGACCGCGTCTACGTGGTGAACTGGATGGACGACAACGTCAGCGTGCTCGACGCCCGCAGCGGCGCGGCCCTGGGCGTGATCGCGACCGGAAAGAACAGCCGCGGTTTCGGTGCCTTCATCGGCGCACCCGCCGCCCCTTGACTTCATTTTTCACAGGAAGATTCATGCTGCCGACACCGAACGAACGCCGAGGATCTGTGGTCATCGCGATGGCCTGCGTGGCCGCGCTGGCGACGTTGATGTCGAGTGCCGCCGAGGCCCACGGCCCGACGCGCCAAAAGGTCGTCGAACGCACCACCATCGATGCCCCGCCAAGCGCGGTGTGGGCGAAACTGAAAAACTTCGACGCGCTGAAAGACTGGCACCCGGCGGTGGCTGAAAGCCCGGCCGACAAGGGCAACAGCGTGGGCTCGGTGCGCCAGATCAAGCTCAAGGGCGGTGGCGACCTGACCGAGACACTCGAAAGCCACGACGACGCCAAAATGAAATACGGCTACCGCGCCAAGGATGGCGGCGCGCTGCCGGTCAGCAACTACACCTCGACGATCAGCGTCAGCGGCGAGGGCAATCAATCGGTCGTCGAATGGCGCGGCGCGTTCTACCGCGCGTATCAAAACAACGACCCGCCGCCCGACCAGAACGACGACGCCGCCGTCAAGGCGATCACCGGCGTCTACAAGGGCGGGCTCGTCAACCTGAAGAAGCTCGTCGAAGGCAAATAGTCGTCCGTGAAGCGCATCCACAACCTGTTGCAGGCGTTGACCGCCACGGTCGGCGTCGCCCTGCTCGCGGGCTGCGCTGCGGGTGCTGCGCCACGCCCCGAGACGCACCAGGCATCGCAGCCATCGCCACCGTCGTCACCCCGCGTTGTCGAGGTGGCGCGCGGTGTGTACGTGGTGCAAGGCGCGCCCGGTGAGGTCGACACCGACACCCTCGGTCGCATCGGAAACGCCGGCTTCATCGTCGGTGACAGCGGCGTGGTGGCCATCGACACCGGCACCTCCTACCGCCACGGCGTGGCCTTGCTGGCCGCACTGCGGCGCGTCACCGACAAGCCGGTGCGCCTGGCGCTGATCACGCACACCCGTCAGGAGTTCCTGTTCGGTGCCAACGCTTATCGCGAGCAGGGCATCCCGATCCACATGCACGCCAAAGCGGCAGGCTTGATGCGGTCGCGCTGCGATCGCTGCCTGAAGACGCTGAACCAGGTGCTCGGCGCGGCCGAGATGCAAGGCACCGCGATGTTCAAGCCGGACCAGGAATACGAAGCGTCGCACGAGATCGACAACATCGGCCGGCGCGTTCAGGTGCTGTACCACGGACACTCCAGCGGGCCGGGCGACGTGGCGGTGTTCGACGTGCAATCCGGCGTGCTGTTCGCCGGCGGTCTGCTCGATCAGTCGCGCATTCCCGATGTGCAGGACAGCGATCTCGACGGCTGGACGCACGCGCTGCAGTCGCTGCGTCAATTGCCGATCAAAGGCGTGGTGCCGGGGCACGGGCCGGCGGCGTCGCGCCAGCTGATCGACAGCGTGGACCGCTACCTTGCACAGCTGCAAGGGCGCTTGCTGGAGTTGCTGCAATCGGGTGCCGCGTTGAGCGAGGTGCCCGACGCGGCTTCGCTCCCGGAGTTCGCGCGCTGGGACCAGTACGAGACAATCCACCGACGCAATGCCTCGGTCTTGTTCGTGCGCTTCGAGCGCGATCAAATGTTCAAGCGGGCCAGCTCGCAGCAGTAACTGTTCCTTGTTTCCGGACTCAACCATGCGCACGATCCACCTCATCGGCCGAATGCTCGGCCTCCCGTCGCTCTGCCTGCCGTCGCTCTGCCTGCTTCTGGCCGTCGCAGCGCCGGTGGTCCACGCGGCCCCAGGCGGGCTGCCGGCTGCGGCAAGCCACGCCGACTCGTCGCCCGAATGGGAAAGCCTGCGCGAGAAACTGTTCCAGTCACGCCCCGTCGATGCGACGCCGGGCACGGTGCAGATCATTGTTCCGTTGCGCGCCGCGTATGGCGCTTCGGTGCCGGTCAAGATCGTCTCAAAGCTGGCGCAAACACCCGACCTGTATGTCAAGCGGCTGTACCTGCTGGTCGACAAGAACCCGTCGCCGGTGGCCGCTGTGCTCGACCTCACCACCGAGATCGGGCAGGCCGATTTCGAGACCCGCCTGCGCGTCGACGAATACAGCCACGTGCGCGTGGTGGCCGAGCTGTCCAACGGCAAACTGCACATGGATTCGCGCTACGTGAAAACCTCGGGCGGCTGCTCGGCACCGCCCAACCGCGAGGCGTTGAACCTGATCGGGAAGACCGTGCTGAAGGTGGCCGAGAACATCACGATGAACCAACCGACCCCCGCCGACGTGACCGTGGTTCACCCCAACGACACCGGCTTCGAACTGAACAACGTGACCGTGATGTTCATCCCGGCCCACTTCGTTCGTTCCATCAAGGTCAGCTATGCCGACCGCAAGGTCTTCGACGCCGAGCTTGATTTCTCGGTCAGCGAGAACCCGACCGTCCGCTTCAATTTCGTGCCGCATGGACCGGGCCAGTTGAAGGCAGAGGTCGAAGACTCGAAAGAGCAGCGTTGGGTGGGAACGCTGGCGGTCCGGTAGGCATGGCCATGCGTCGATTCATCGCTGCGTCGTTCACCGCGTCATTCATCGCGTCATTCATCGCTTTGGGGCTCGCGCTGCTGCCGTCTGCCGCAACGGCAGGCATTCCGGCGGCGTACTCGCCCATCGTTGTGCAGCCGGTCGGCGTGCCCGCGCGCCATGAGTTCGACCTGACGGCCGCCCTGGCCCGCGCTGTACGCGAGAACAAGCGCCTGTACGTCTACCTGGGTGCCAGCGACTGCCCGTACTGCCGCAAGTACGAGGCGTTTCTGGAGCAGAACGCATCGGCCCTGGTGCCGCACTTTTCACCGCAATACATCGTCGTCGATCTGCGCAGCGCCTTGTCGGTCACCGCGAAACAGCTGTTCATTCGCATCGGCAACACAAGCCTGCCCTACGCCGACTTCCAGCGCTCCATCGGCGACGAACGCGCCCGCATGCTGGTCTATCCGAGTGTGTGGTTGCTCGGCACCGACGCGAAGCCGCTGATGCAGATGCCGGCCGGCACCGGAACCTTCCAGACCGTGCCCGAGCAGTTGGAAATCCTGCGGCTGGAGCAGTGAGTCAGGCACGCGAGGCAGCCGCAGGCGCAGCTTCGCGTACTCCCGTCACAGCGCATCGATGACGCGCCAGCCCGACGCAAGCGCGTGGGCGCGCAGGCGATCGTCCGGTCGCACCGCCACCGGATGCGACACCGCGCTGAGCAAGGGCAGGTCGTTGATCGAGTCGGAATAGAACCAGCTCCGCGTGAAGTCGGACAGTCGCTGAGCCGAGCCTGCCGGCCGCGCGGCCAGCCAGCGTTCGACCCGCGTCACCTTCTGCTCGCGGTAGCACGGCTCACCGTCGATCTCGCCAGTCAGGGCCGAGCCTGGCAGGCCATCGACCGTCGCCGCCTCGGTAGCGATCAAGTGGCCGACGCCGAACTGGCGCGCGAACGGCTCGGCAATGAGGCGCTCGGTGGCGGTGACGATCACGCACAGGTCGCCCCTGCCGGCGTGCCGTTGCAGCAGCTCACACATGTCGGCCGGCAGCCGGGCTGCCATCTGGTTCTCGAACTCGCGCAGCCACAGCCCCAGCGTTTCGCGTGGGAATTGCAGCAAGGGCTGAAGGTTGGCGCGGTGCATCGCGTGAATGTCCAGCGTGCCGGCCACGTACTGGTGGCAGAAGGACAGGTACTGGTCTTCCGCCTCGGCCGGCAACCGCCCGCGCTCGACCAGAAACTGCGTCCACGCCATCCCGCTGTCGAACGGGATCAGCGTGTGATCCAGATCGAACAGCGCGAGCGTCGTCGCGGACGCGAGGCTCATGCCGACACCGGCAGGTCGTGCAGCAGGTCGTTCAACAGGTCGTGCAAGAGACGGGCGTGCAACACGCCGCGCAGCGCATTGCAGACGACGATGGCCTCGGCGCGCTGCAAGTCGTGCCAGCTCAGGCTGCGCTCATTGGCAGCCCAGGCCGGGTCTTCGAGCAACAGCGCGCGCATCACGCCAGGCAGCGCGCCGTCGGTCAGTGGCGGGGTCGTCCAGCGGCCATCGAGCTTCACGAAGACCGAGCTGCGGCCACCTTCGACCAAACGGCCGTCGAGCGTGAAGAACAGGCTGTCG
>JANNEI010000246.1:0-2075 GCA_031378565.1 Burkholderiales bacterium | reverse complement strand
TCGATGAACAGAACGTCGTTGCGCTCCAGGTTGGTCAGGATGGCGGCCAGGTCTTTCGGCTTCTCCAGCACCGGCCCCGACGTCGAGCGCAGGTTCACGCCCAGCTCGTTGGCGATGATGTGGCTGAGCGTCGTCTTGCCCAGGCCGGGCGGGCCGAACAGCAGCACGTGGTCCATCGCCTCGGAGCGCATCCTGGCCGCACCGATGAAGATTTCCAGCTGCTCGCGCGCCTTGCTCTGGCCCACGTAATCGGCCATGCCCTTGGGCCGCAACGCACGTTCGATGGCTTCTTCGTTGGGCGAGCTCGGCGCTGCGCTCAGCACGCGCCGCGGCGCTTCGAAATCATCGGTCTGGATGCTCATGCCGCATTATGGGCACAGCGCTTTGGCATACTGCGCACCCTTCCTGCCTCGTCGCTTCGCGATTCAGTCGCAGCTGCGGCGTGACGCCAACGACCTCCTCATCCGTACCACCCACTCCATGAAACTGACCCCACTTTTCGCCGTCCTCGCCCTGGCGATTTCGAGCTTTGCCGTGTCGTCGCATGAATTCAAACTGGGCCAGATCAAGATCGGCCATCCTTACGCGCGCGCCACGGCCGGTGGCCAGTCCACCGGCGGCGGATTCCTCAAACTCGAAAATGGTGGCGGCGACGACAAGCTGCTCTCGGCCAGTGCTGCGGTATCGAGCGCGGTCGAGCTGCACGTCATGACGATGGAAGGCGATGTGATGCGCATGCGCCAGGTCGAGTCCATCGCCTTGCCCGCAGGCAAGACCGTCGAACTCAAGCCCGGCGGCCTGCACATCATGTTCGTGGGTTTGAAGGCACCGTTGAAGGCCGGCGACACATTTGCGCTGAAGCTGAAGTTCGAAAAGGCCGGCGAAGTCGAGGTGACGGTGAACGTCGAAGCCGCGGCGGCGGGCGCGGCGGCACCGGCGCACCAGCACTGACCTGGGACGGCCTTATCGGGCCAGCGCTCGAAGCGCCAGCTTGATTCCGTCGCTGACGCCCACGTCGGCCGGCAGTGTTTTCAACGTGGCTGCCGCCTCGCGGTCGCTGTAGCCCAGCGCCAGCAAGGCTTGCAGGATGTCCGACTGCGCACCGCTGCTGATGCTGGCGGGTGCGCTCAGCGCGTCGCCGAGCTTGCCCTTGAGTTCGAGCAGCAGCCGCTCGGCGGTCTTCTTGCCGATGCCGGGCACCTTCACCAGCCGGGCACCGTCTTGCAGGCTCACGGCCTGAGCCAGTTCGTTCACGCTCAGGCCCGACAGGATCGACAACGCCATCCGCGGGCCGACGCCCGAAATCTTGATGAGCATGCGAAACGTCGCGCGTTCGTCGTGGGTGAGAAATCCGAACAGCACCTGCGCGTCCTCGCGCACCACGAAGTGGGTCAGCAAGCTGACGCGCTCGCCGAGCCCGGGCAGGTTGTAGAAGCTGCTCATCGGCACGTCGACTTCATAGCCGACGCCGTTCACGTCGATCAGCAATTGCGGTGGCGACTTTTCCGCGAGCAGGCCGGTGAGGCGTCCAATCATGAAAGGATTATCCCGTTCTCACCGTCCGCGATGCGGGATGGCCGGGGTGCGGGCTCGGCCCGCCCGCTCATGCTCTGCGGAACAACCCCAGGCGCTGCGCTTCCAGCGCCGCCTCGGCGCGCGAGCTCACGTTGAGCTTGCGGTAGATCTGCTTCACGTAGTCGGCAATCGTGTGGCGCGACAGGTTGAGCTGCACACCGATCTCGGGCAGCGTGAAGCCCTTTGCCACACGCAGCAGCACTTCGTTCTCGCGGTCGGTGAGCGCCACGTGCGGCATGTTCTGCGGCCGCTCCTGCTGGCGCGTCTGCGCCGCGAAGTGAGAGATCACGCGGCGCGCGATCGACGGCGACAGCGGCGGTTCACCCCCGCTCATGCGCTTGAGCTGGTCGGCGATCAGCTCGCGCGCCTGCTCTTTCAGCAGGTAGCCGAAGGCCCCGGCCTGCAGTGCGGGAAACAGGTGGTCGTCGTCGTCGTGGATCGTCACCACCACCGACTGCGCCTCGGGTTGCGATTCGCGAAGTGCGGCCACCACGTCCACA
>JANNEI010000242.1:0-3738 GCA_031378565.1 Burkholderiales bacterium | reverse complement strand
ATGCTGCGCATTGCCATTCGCCCGCACTGGGAACTGAGCCGCCCGGGCCGCGCCCGCCGCAGCAACGCGCGCGCCGCCGACGCGCCGCCCGCTCCGTTCGACACCGCCACCCTGCTGGCCCTGCTGGCGGCCGTGCACGAGACCGGCTCGCTGGCGCAGGCCGCGCGCACGCTGGGCCTGTCGTACCGCCACGCCTGGGGCCAGGTGCAGACGGCGCAGGGCGTGTTCGGCCGCGCCCTGCTCGACGCCGGCCGCGGCCGCGGTTCCACGCTGACCGAGCTGGCGCAAAAGCTGATCTGGGCCGAGCGCCGCATCGCCGCACGGCTGTCGCCGCTGCTTGAATCACTGGCCTCCGAACTCGAAGGCGAGCTGGGCCGGTCGCGCAACCGGTCTGCATCGCCGGCCGCCACACCGCTGCGCCTGAACGCCAGCCATGGCTTCGCGGTGGCGGCGTGGGTCGAGCAGATGCATGCCGCCCGCGCCCCGGTGGAGCTGCGCTACCGCAACAGCCTGGAGTCGGTGGCGGCGCTGGCGAACGGCGAATGCGACCTGGCCGGCTTCCACGTGCCCATTGGCGAATTCGAGGCCGCCGCGATGCGGCGCTACCGCGCGTGGTTGCGTGCCGAAGCGCACAGCCTGGTGCACCTGTGTGTGCGCACGCAAGGCATTTTCGTGGCGCGCGGCAACCCGAAAAAAATCCGTTCTGTCGACGACCTGGCCCGCGCCGATGTGCGCTTCGTCAACCGCCCCGAAGGCTCCGGCACCCGCGTGCTGACCGAGCTGCTGCTGCACCGCCACGGCATCGCCCCGCGCAACGTGCTGGGCTACGGCGACACCGAGTTCACCCACGCGGCCGTGGCCGCCTACATCGCCAGCGGCATGGCCGACGCCGGCATCGGCGTGCAGACGGCCGCCCACCGCTTCAGCCTCCAGTTCATCCCGCTGCTGCGCGAGCGCTACTTCTTTGCGGTGAACACCGCGGCGTTGCAGCAGCCCAAAGTGCAGGGCGCATTGCGCTTGCTGCAGTCAGCGGCGATGCGGGCTGCGATTGCGGCGTTGAAGGGGTATCAGGCGGGGGAGACGGGGCGGGTGCAGGCGCTGGATGAGGCGTTCGAGATGGCGGGTTGACATTCGTCACACCAACTCGATTTGCACCTTTCGACCGACCAGGGCAGCGGCACGCTGCAAGGTCGAGAGCATCACATCGCGGGTTGGATCAAGCAGTCGATCAACTTGCGAGCGGCTGGTCTTCAACAGGACCGCCAAACGCGCTTTGCTCAGCGACTGCTTTTCCATCGCGTCGGTGAGCTGCCACACCACGACTTCCTTGATCGCCAGTGCTTGCGCCTCGTCAAACATCCCCTCGCCCTTGAGGTAGTCGTCGAGGCTTGATCCAACGTGTTTCTTGCTCATGATTTCAGCTCCTTCTGGCGCTTTCGCGCCAGAGCGAGTTCGTCGTCAGGTGTCGCTTGGTTTTCCATCATCCGCCAATCTGCACCGCGGCTGCCATGAGATCGGAAAGGCTCAGTTCCGAGCCCGTTTGCGAGACCTTTGGGGGACGGCGCACCGAACATGACATGCGCCAACTGCAATGACGCCGCGACCAACACCCAGTACCAGTACGACGGGCTGAACCAGCGCGTATCAACGGTGAAGGGTGGCGTCAAGACATATGAGTTCTACGCCTCCAACGGCAGCCTGCTGGCGGAGTTGACACCGAGCTTGTCGAACAGGCTGGCCGAATACATCTACCTCGGCGGCAAACGAGTAGCGACCGTTGGCCCAGCCCCGTCAACGATCAGCCTTCCAGCCCAGAGCTTGACAGCGGTGGCCGGGCAGGCGGTCACCTTCACGGCGACACTCGGCGGCGCGGCACCGACAGGGGCGGTGCGCTTCTACGATGGCTCTAACTTGCTGGGAACGATCAGCGTGGTGTCAGGCAAGGCATCGGTCACGACTACGTTCCAGACTGTGGGGGCGCATACCTTCACTGCCAACTACAGCGGCGATGCTGCCAACTTCGGTAGTTCCACCACCGCGACGGTGACGGTGCTGAGTTCGACCACGATCACCGGGCCGGCCGGAGGCCCGAACTTGAAGGCAGTGGCTGGTAAGCCGACCACGTTGGCAGCAACGGTCAACGGCAATTCGCCGACCGGGACCATGTCGTTTTACGATGGCAGCACGCTGCTTGGAACGGCGAACTTGGTATCGGGAACAGGGTCGATCAGTACAAGTATTTCGACGGTTGGCACTCACACGATCATGATCGTCTACAGCGGCGATGCCAACAACGCCGCCAGCACAGCGACCATTACGCTCAACGTCACTCTGGCGCCGGAGCAATTGATCCCGATTCTTCAGTTGCTGCTCGATGATGATTGATTGCCTTGCAACGGCGACCCCGAAAGAACGGACAAGAAGGGCTCGGCTATGAGAAACATAATTGAATGGGCGAAGAGCAGGCTCGCGCAAGTTGGCTTGCTCGTGACCATGGCGTCGGCAAGCGCCCTCGCTCCTGCGCAGACCGTCACCTACTTTCACAACGACATCTCGGGCACACCGGTGCTGGCCACCGATGCCGTTGGCAAAGTGGTGTGGAAAGAGAACTACCGACCCTACGGTGAGCGGCTGAACAACCCGTCGGCCGAAGCCGGCAACGCCATCGGTTTTGCGGGCAAGCCTTTCGATGCCAACACCGGGTTGAGCTACATGGGGGCTCGGTACTACGACCCGGGGTTGGGTCGGTTCATGGGCGTTGACGCCGCACCTGCCGACCCGGGCAGCGTGCACGGCATCAACCGCTACGCCTACGCCAACAACAACCCCTACAAGTACGTTGACCCCGATGGGCACAGCCCCATCGACGTGGCGTTCCTCGTCTGGGACCTGGGCAAGCTCGGAGTCGCGGTGTATACCGGCGGCGGGGTGGGTGCCGCTTCGGCTGATGTTGCGCTGAGCACAGTGGGGGTGCTGAGCCCTGTTCCCGGTGTTGGGCAAGCGCTCAAGGGTGCGCGGGCGGTTGAGCGCGGGGTTGAGGCAGTTCGCGCCGCTGAGCATGGGGTTGAGGCGGTCAGAGGTGCCGGAGCGGCAGCCGCAAAGGGGGCGGACAAAGTGGTCTATCGGCTCGGCGACAGCGCGGAATCCGCTTCGCGACTGGGCCGCAAATCCGCAGAAGCCGAACAAGTCATTGGTCATCATGGCGTTTCGGTATCTACGACGAAACCGCACATTGGCACTCCGTGCTCGTCTGCATTGTGCTCAAACCTTGAGGCGCGCGGTTTTGAGGTTCGCTCGACGCCAACGCGAAGCGATCCCAATCACCACACGGTCGTGATGCCAAAGCCAGTCACGAAAGAAGTCGCGAAAGACTTCAACAAAGCGTTTGGTCGTGACTGACGCGGAGCACACAAGCAATGACAGCATCGATTCCAAGTGTGCTCGCGCTAGCCTACTATGACGGTGCTACCGAAGGCTTCTTCGATGGAATGGGTGACGATCGGACTTATTTTTTTAAGGTAGTCGCCTGGGATCAGAACCAAGATAGGCGTCTCTACCTACTAGGCAAGGTTGACAGAGTCTTGTATGTGGAACTGCTGGGTATTCTGGCCAAGACCCATGAGATCCCCACAGGCCCGACCTGGACCCCAGCTTGGACGTTTGGTCATCCAAAATTGGAGAGACGCGCCGACAGCCTCGTGGCAGCCTGCAGGCTCACCCTGGAAAGCCCCGCCTTCT
>JANNEI010000220.1:0-1597 GCA_031378565.1 Burkholderiales bacterium | reverse complement strand
TGGTGGGGCAAGGGCTTCTACAAGGCGGAAGACGACGCGCTCTACGCGGCCATCAAGAAGTTCGAGGCCAAGTACCCCAAGGTCAAGATCGAACTGTCGCTGTACGCGCCGCAGGAAATGATCCCGAAGTCGGTGGCCGCGATGGATGCAGGCAACCCGCCCGACGTGGCTTACGGCGACGTGTACGACTTTCAGGTCACCGCCAAGTGGGCCTACGAAGGCAAGCTGGAGGACCTGTCCGGCATCATCGATCCGATTCGTGCCAAGTTCGAGCCGTCGGCGCTGTCCACCACCTTTCTCTACAACAACGCCACGCAGAGCCGGGCCTACTACGCCTTCCCGATCAAGCAGCAGACCATGCACATCCAGTACTGGAAGGACATGCTGGCGGATGCGGGCTTCAAGGAAAGCGACATCCCGAAAGACTGGAAGGGCTATTGGGACTTCTGGTGCGACAAGGTGCAGGCCGGCTACCGGCAAAAATCCGGCAACCGCGCCTTCGGCACCGGGTTCCCGATGGGCGTGGATTCCAGCGACGCGTTCTTTTCGTTCCTGACCTTCATGGACGCCTACAACGTCAAGCTGGTCAACGACTCGGGCAAGCTGCTGGTAGACGACCCCGCAGTTCGCCAGGGCCTGATCAATGCGCTGACCGACTACACCGCGGTCTACTCAAAAGGCTGCACGCCGCCCTCGGCCACCAACTGGAAGGACCCTGACAACAACGTCGCGTTCCACAACAAGACCATCATCCTGACCCACAACGCCACGATCTCGATCGCGGCCAAGTGGCTGGACGACATGAACAACGCCACGCTCACGCAGGCACAGCGCGACACCGCCAAGGCCAACTACACCGAGAAGATCGCCACCGCTGCCTTCCCGAGCAAGCCCGACGGCAGCAAGATGACCTACCGTGCGGCTGTGAAGACCGGCGTGATCTTCAAGGACGCGAAGAACAAGGCGATTGCCAAGCAGTTTGTCGCCTTCATGCTCGACGACGCCAACCTCACGCCGTATGTCGAGGGGTCGCTCGGTCGCTGGTTCCCCGTGACCAAGGCGGCGCAGCAGAGCGCGTTCTGGAAAAACGACCCGCACCGCCTGGTGGTCTACAACCAGTTCATGGCCGGCACCACGCCGTTCGAATTCACCAAGAACTACAAGTTCACGGTGCTCAACAACGAGAACGTGTGGGCCAAGGCGATGAACCGCATCCTCAGCGAGAAGGTGCCGGTGGACAAGGCCACCGACGAGATGATCGCTCGCATCAAGGCGGTGGCGAATTAAGTGACCCCGCCGAAGCGCCTTCGGCGCCTCCCCCCAGGGGGCGGCACCAGCGGCCCGGCAAAGCCGGTTCCGCGGCGCCCGCTGGGTGGCTTCGCGGCACCTTGACCTGAATACCCCCACCCTCGCCAGCCCGACCGCGTCACGCTCGAAGACGGCACTGACGCAGTGGGAGTTCTGGGGCCGCATGCTGGTCGTTCCGTACCTGCTGGTGTTCGTCGTCTTCGTGCTGTACCCGGTCACCTACGGCTTGTGGCTGGCGCGTCATCCGGCCAGCTATGAGCGGCTGTTCGACGACCCGATCTTCTTTCGC
>JANNEI010000181.1:0-2105 GCA_031378565.1 Burkholderiales bacterium | reverse complement strand
TCCATCGCACGCCGCCCGGCAAAGTGCAGGATGGCCTGCTTGCGCTGGGCGGGGCAGAACAGGCCGCCCGAGCAGCGCCAGTCGACCTCGCCTTCCTCGCGCGCGATGGCGCTGCCGCAAATGGGGCACTTTCCGGCCAGCCGCTTGACCAGATCGAACGGCTCGCCGCGCACCCGACTGCCGCGAGCCGCTGGAGGGTCGAGCACCACGCCGACCACCTCGGGAATCACATCGCCGGCACGGCGCACGATCACGGTGTCGCCGATGCGCACGTCCTTGCGGTCGATCTCGTCCTGGTTGTGCAGCGTCGCATTGCTGACCGTGGTGCCGCCGACAAACACCGGCTCCAGCTTGGCCACGGGGGTGAGCTTGCCGGTGCGGCCGACCTGGATGTCGATGTCGCGCAGCAGCGTCATCTGTTCCTGCGCCGGGTACTTGTGCGCCACCGCCCAGCGCGGCTCGCGCGTCACGAAGCCCAGCCGTTGTTGCAGCTCGCGCGAGTTGACCTTGTAGACCACGCCGTCGATGTCGAACGGCAGCGCGTCGCGCTTCTCGCCCATCGCCTTGTGAAACGCCACCAGCCCGGCCGCCCCCTGCACCACGGCCCGGTCGGCGCACACCGGCAGGCCCATCGAGGCCAGCGCATCGAGCAAGGCGCTGTGGGTGGCGGGAACGTCCCAGCCCTGCACGTCGCCGAGGCCGTAGGCGAAGAAGCTCAGCGGGCGCTTGGCGGCCATCGCCGGGTCGAGCTGGCGCACCGCACCGGCGGCGGCGTTGCGCGGGTTGACGAAGGTCTTCTCGCTTTTCGCGCCTTGCGCAATCAGCTCGCGCTGGCGTTCGTTCAAGGCGTCGAAATCGTTGCGGCCGATGTAGACCTCGCCGCGCACTTCGAGCACCGATGGCTTGGTGCCGGCCAGGCGCAGCGGCAGCCGCCGGATGGTGCGGATGTTCTGCGTCACGTCCTCGCCGGTCTCGCCATCACCTCGCGTGGCGGCCTGCACCAGCACGCCGTGCTCGTAGCGCAGGTTGATCGCCAGGCCATCGAACTTCAACTCGGCGGCGTACTCGACGGGCGGGTCGGATTCGATCAATTTCAGCTCGCGCCGCACGCGCGCGTCGAAGTTTTCGGCGCCGCTGGATTCGGTGTCGGTCTCGGTGCGGATGGAAAGCATCGCAACCGTGTGGCGCACCGCGACGAAGCCGTCGAGCACATTGCCGATCACACGCTGCGTCGGCGAATCAGTGCTCAGCAGTTCGGGATGCGCCGCCTCGATGGCCTGCAATTCCTGGAACAGCCGGTCGTATTCGGCATCGGGAATCTGCGGCTCGTCAAGCACGTAGTAGCGGTGCGCGTGGTGCCGAAGTTTTTCACGCAGCGCAGCGGCACGGTGCGAAGCGGAGCTGGATTCGTTCGTCGGCATGTCGACATTCTCCGACGCCACAGCGCGGCTTCAGCCGAACAAGCGCCGCGCCGCGGCCGAGCCGGCAGCGAGGTCGTGCGATTCGAGCCGCTGGTACAGCTGGCCCAATTCACCACCGATGGACGCGAAGCCCTCGGCGCTGAGCGGCTGCCCGTCGTCGTCGACTATTGATCCGTCCATGCTCAGCGCCAGTGCCTGCGCGCTGGCCTGCCAGGCGGTGAAGGGCTGCACCGACGCATCGGTCTGCGGCACATCGAAGCCGAGCGTCACGTCGCGCAGGGCGGATTGGCTGGTGTCGTCGGCGAGTGCGGCCTGCGAATCGAAACTCAGACTCAGCACCGGCGGCGCACCGTCGTCAGCAGCGGGCAGCACCATGCGACCCGGCAACACGCCGGCCACGAAGCCGTGGCGCGCCGCGTGCTGCTGGATGTAGCCGACGCTCCAGGCCGCGCCGCGCGCCCGCAGGTGCACGGCCAATTGCGCGTCGTGCAGGCCGGCAAAGCCGTCCAGCTCGCGGGCGCGGGCCACCACGTCGAGCATGTCGGGGAAGTCGGCCATTGCGCCCACCGCTTCGGCGAAGCCCTGCACCTTCTGCACGAACTCGGAGTATTCGATCTCGTTCAGCGCACCGGTGCGGTTGGCCAGTTGCACGCCGGCTTGCAGCTCACCGTAGCGCTGGTCGGC
>JANNEI010000176.1:0-13211 GCA_031378565.1 Burkholderiales bacterium | reverse complement strand
TCGCAACGCGCCGATGGGGCCACCATCGACGGCACCGACGCGCAGCTCATCAGCGTGAGTTGCCACCAGGTGCTGAGGCGCGCCGGCGACCCGCGCGCCGCCGACGTGCTGGCGTCGGCGCACGCCGTTTTGCAGGCCAAGGCGGCCACCATCGGCGACGCAGCGCGTCGGCGCAGCTTCCTGAACGACATCCCCGAGCACCGCGAAATCATTGCCGCCTGGGCTGCGGCCAGCGAGGGCGCATCGGCTTGAACGCGGTTGTGTGCCCACGCGCGCAGGCCTCCGGTTGAAGTACACGGTCTCGGTGCGTTCGCTGTGCGAGTTCACTGCCAAGCAGGGCGACCTCGATCTGCGTTTCACGCCATCGGCCACCGCGCTCGAAGGCATCGCCGGGCAGGCCTCGGTGGCCGCGCGCCGCGGGCCTGGCTACCAGGCCGAACTGAGCCTGTCAGGCGAGTTCGAGAACCTGCGGGTGCGTGGCCGCGCCGATGGCTACGACGCCGAGCAGAACCTGATCGAGGAAGTGAAGGCGTTTCGCGGCGACCTGCAGGCGATGCCCGCCAACCGCCGCCACCTGCACTGGGCGCAGATCAAGGTCTACGGTGCGCTGCTGTGCCGCAGCATGAACCTGGCCGAGGTGCAGGTGGCGCTGGTCTATTTCGATGTCGCCACGCAGACCGAGACGGTGCTGCGTGAACTGCATTCGGCGGCGTCGCTGGACCAGTTCTTCGAAGACCAGTGCCGGCGCTTCACCGCCTGGGCCGCGCAGGAGCAGGCGCACCGTGCCGCACGCGACGCCGCGCTGTCGCAACTGCGCTTTCCGCACGCCGGGTTCCGCACCGGCCAGCGGGCGTTGTCGGAGGCGGTCTACAAGGCGGCCAGCGCCGGTCGCTGCCTGATGGCACAGGCCCCCACCGGCATCGGCAAGACGGTGGGCAGCGTGTTCCCGATGCTCAAGGCCGCGCCGGCCCAGGCGCTCGACAAGGTGTTCTACCTGGCCGCCAAAGGCCCGGGCCGCGGCCTGGCGCTGGAGGCGCTGAAGACCATTCAGCGCAGCGCGCCCGAACTGCCGTTGCGCGTGCTCGAACTGGTGGCGCGCGACAAGGCCTGCGAGCACCCCGACAAAGCCTGCCACGGCGATTCGTGTCCGCTCGCCCGCGGCTTCTACGACCGCCTGCCGCAAGCCCGCAGCGCGGCGCTGGCGCTGGACGCGATGGACAAGGCCGCCGTGCGCAGCGTCGCCCTCGAGCACCAGGTCTGCCCCTACTACCTGGCGCAGGAACTGGTGCGCTGGAGCGACGTGCTGGTGGGCGATTACAACTACTACTTCGACCTGAACGCAATGCTGTTCGGCATGACGGTGGCCGGCGCATGGCGCGTCGGCGTGCTGGTGGACGAGGCGCACAACCTGGTCGAGCGCGCCCGCAAGATGTACTCGGCCGAACTGGTGCACGGCCGGCTGAACGCGGTACGTGCGCTGGCCCCGGCGGACGTGAAGCCGGCGCTGGAGCGGCTGCACCGGTGCTGGGTCGAGCTGGAAAAAAAGCAGGCCGAAGCGTATGCCGTTTTCCCGCAACTGCCCGCGCCGTGGATGGCCGCGCTGCACAACGTCAACGCGGCTGTGGGCGACCACCTGGCCGCCCACCCCCTTGGCATCGACAGCGAGTTGCTGCGCTTCTACTTCGACGCGCTTGCTTTCGCCCGCCTGGGCGACAGCTTCGGCGACCACTCGCTGTTCGACATCAGCCTGCCGACGCCTGCCCCGTTTGAAGCTGTGCCGGCGGGCTCGGTGCTGTGCCTGCGCAACGTCGTGCCGGCCCCCTTCCTGAGGCCACGCTTTGCGGCCGCCCACGCCAGCGTGCTGTTTTCGGCCACGCTCAGCCCGATGAACTTCCACAGCGATCTGCTGGGCCTGCCCGACACGCTGCTGTGTGTCGATGTGGCGTCGCCCTTTGCGCCCGATCAGCTGGCGGTGCGCGTCAACAGCGCCATCTCGACGCGCTTGCGGGACCGCGATGCGTCCCTGCTGCCCATCGTCGACCTGATGGCGCTCCAGTACGCCGCTGCTGCGGGCAACTACCTGGCCTTTTTCAGCAGCTTCGACTACCTGCAAAAAGTGACGGCGCTGATGCAGTCGCGACACCCCGAAATTCCGGTCCGCGAGCAGTCACGCCAGATGGACGAGGCGCAGCGCGAGCAGTTCCTGGCGCGCTTCACGACCGACAGCCGCGGCGTGGCTTTTGCGGTGCTCGGGGGCGCTTTTGCCGAAGGGATCGACCTGCCGGGCCGCCGCCTGATCGGTGCCTTCATCGCCACGCTGGGGCTGCCGCAGGTGAACCCCGTCAATGAGCAGATGAAGGAGCGCATGCAAACCCTGTTCGGTGCCGGGCACGACTACACCTACCTGTACCCGGGTGTGCAAAAAGTGGTGCAAGCCGCCGGCCGCATCATCCGCTGCACTTCGGATCGCGGCACCTTGCACCTGATCGACGACCGCTTCGCGCAGCCCCGCGTGCGCCGCCTGCTGCCGGCGTGGTGGAACGTGCAAACACAGCGCAGCGATGCCGCCGATTCAGCTGGCTGAATCCAGATCCGGCGCATCCCAGCCCAGCAACTCGGCGAGCCGGCGGATCACCCACTGCGCTTCCTTCGGGTCGACCACCGACGCGTCACCGAGCAGGCCCGCGTGGCAACGCAGCAGCACATCGTCTTCGGTGATGCCCAGGTCGAACAGCGTGTTGCGGGCGTGATCGACCAGCAGCGTCGCCAGGTCTTCGCACAGCTCGTAGCGGGCACCGATCAGCGCGCGCGTGGCGGTCGGTTTGACGCGCCCGCGCTCGATGTGGAGCGCGAGGAACGAAGGCGGAATGTCGATGGACTGGTCGTCGGACATGTCGGTGGGTCGGGTACGGCGTCAGCGGGCGGAAACGCCGCCAGCCATAATGCCCCGGCGGCACCGCAGCGAACTGCGCATCCCCAAAATTCATTGACCGGAGCCCACCATGGCCGCCTTGTTGCCGAACGTCGATCCCGATGGCTTGCTCGAGTATTCGGTGGTCTACACCGACCGCGCGCTCAACCACATGTCGCGCAGTTTCCAGGCGGTGATGTGCGGCATCTCGGGCATCCTGAAGCAGGTGTATGCAGCGCGCTCGGCGGTGGTGGTTCCGGGCAGCGGCACCTTCGGCATGGAAGCGGTGGCGCGGCAGTTCGGCACCGGCAAGCATTGCCTGGTGATCCGCAACGGCTGGTTCAGTTATCGCTGGACGCAGATCTTCGAAATGGGCAGCATCCCCTCACAGTCCACCGTGCTGAAGGCACGCCGCGTTGCCGAGGGCAAGCAGGCCGCCTTCGCGCCGCCGCCCCTCGCCGAGGTGCTGGCCAGCATCCGCGAGCAGCGTCCCGACGTGGTGTTTGCACCGCACGTTGAAACGTCCAGCGGCATCCTGCTGCCCGACGCCTACCTGCGCGCGGTGGCCGATGCGGTGCATGCGGTCGGCGGGCTGTTCGTGCTCGACTGCATCGCCTCGGGTGCCATCTGGGTCGACATGGCCGCCACCGCTGTCGACGTGCTGATCAGCGCGCCGCAAAAGGGCTGGAGCGGATCGCCGTGCTGCGCTTTCGTGATGCTCAGCCCGCTGGCGCGCGAGCGCATCGATTCCACCACCGGCACCAGCTACGCCTGCGATTTGCGCAAGTGGCTGCAGATCATGGAAACGTACGAGGCCGGTGGCCACGCCTACCACGCCACGCTGCCGACCGACGCGCTGACGCGGACCTTCGCGGTGATGCAGGAGACGCAAACGTACGGCTTCGACAGGGTGCGCGTCGAGCAGCAGCAACTGGGCGACCAGGTGCGTGCGATGCTGGCGCGCAAGGGTTTCATGAGCGTGGCGGCACCCGGCTTCGAAGCGCCCGGCGTGGTGGTCAGCTACACCGACGACGCGGGCATCCAGTCGGGCAAGAAGTTCATCGGCGAGGGCCTGCAAACCGCCGCCGGCGTGCCGTTGCAATGCGACGAGGGGGCAGACTTCTCGACCTTCCGCATCGGCCTGTTCGGGCTCGACAAGCTGCACAACGTGGAGCGCACGGTGGCGAACCTGGAGCGGGCGTTGGGGCAGATTCTGGGGGCACAGGCACCTGATCCATCGACACTCAAGTCGTCGGCAAGCGTGCCGACTGCTGCGATGGCGCGCTGAGCGCCCGCAGTCACCAGGCGTTGGTGTTTTGCCAGAAAACTACGATGTAGTTACACTGTCCGCATGAGTTCACTCCACTTCGATTGGGATGAACGTAAGGCGGTGGCCAACGAAAACAAGCACAGCGTGAGCTTCGGGGAAGCCAAGTCGGTTTTTGTTGACGAACGCGCCAAACTGATCGCCACCCACACCACGCCGAAGATGAAGACCGCTTTGTGTTGTTGGGGCTGAGCAGTGCGCTTCGGCTGCTGCTGGTATGTCACTGCTATCGCAGCGACGGAAACCTGATTCGAATCATCTCGGCTCTAAAGGCAACCGCCAAGGAATCCAGGTCCTATCCGTAAAGGTGCCCCATGCGCAAAGAGTACGACTTCACCGCCGCCAAAAGAAATCCATACGCCGCGCAGCTCAAGAAACAAATCACCATCAGGCTCGACGAAGAGTCCATCACGTACTTCAAATCGATTTCCGAAGACGTCGGCATCCCGTATCAGAGTCTCATCAACCTGTATTTGCGGGACTGCGCGACATCGCACCGCAAGCTGAACCTGAACTGGAAATGAACTGCAGGGTCGGCTGCATGCGGCGGGTGTCGTAGGAGGCGACCCGCAACCTCTCGCGGCGGCGTCCGACGCGGATGCGCTGACGCACTGCACACACTCGCGAAGTGTTTGCAGTACGGAGCCCGTGATGACAACCATCCGCAAGGGGCAAGCCCCCGCGCCCCTGACCCGCGCCGAGTTTCACGAGCGCTTCGCGACCCGCTTCTACGACCCCGCCTTCGCGGTCGAAGCCGACGCCATCGCGCGGCTGGAAGACATTGCCTGGGTCGCGCTGCAAGAGGGCCGCAAGGCACCCATTACACGCCCGGCCGGGCGCGGTTTTGCAGACCCCACCTACGAGGTGTCGGTGCAGTGGCTGGACACGCGCCAGCGCTTGAAGGCGGCCGAGAAACGCTGGCACCTTGCGGCAACCAAGTCGCGCATCCTGATCATCTGCGGCAGCGCCCGCAACGACGGCACCTGCCCCGGTGAAATCTCCAAGACCTGGCGGCTTACCGAGATGGCGCAGCACGTGGCGCAAGGTCTCGGCGTCGAAGCCGACGTGCTCGACCTGAGCCTGGTCACGTCCGAATACGGCCGCAACATCCACCCGTGCAAGGGCTGCGTGTCCAGCGCGATGCCGCTGTGCCACTGGCCGTGTACCTGCTACCCGAACCATTCACTGGGCCAGGCAGACGACTGGATGGCCGAGATCTACGAACGCTGGGTGGCCGCGCATGGCGTGATCATCCTGGCGCCGACCTACTGGTACCAGTCGCCCAGCCCGCTGAAATTGATGATCGACCGCTTGGTGTGCGCCGACGGCGGCAACCCCGACCCGACCACCACGCACGGCAAGAAAGTGGCCGAGGCGAAAGCCATCGAGCAGAAGGGCTGGGACTTTCCGAAGCACGTGGCCGGCCGCGCGTACGGCGTGGTGGTGCACGGCGACGTGGCAGGTGTCGAGGTGCACCGCCGCAACCTGTGCGACTGGCTGGAATGGATGGGGCTGATCGATGCCGGCGTGGCCGCCAAGCTCGACCGTTACGTCGGCTACTACGAGCCCTACTACAACAGCCACGACGCGCTCGACAAGGACACCGCGCTGCAGGAAGAAGTGCGCAACGTGGCGCGCTCGGTGGTGGCCGCGGTAAAGGAACTGCGGGCCGGCAACCTGAGCCAGCCCGACAAGAAAATCAAGTGGCCGCGGCCGAAGTGAAGTGACGTGACGTGACGTGAAGTCACGCGCTGCGCGCTTGCGTCGCCGACGCCTTCAACGCAGCGCGTCGCGAACGAAGTCCAGCCGGTCCTGGCCGAAGAACATCTGCTCGCCGACGAAGCAGGTCGGCGCACCGAACACGCCGCGCGCCACCGCTTCGTCGGTATTGGCGATCAGGCGGGCCTTCACCTGCGGGTCGCCCACCATCTCGACGAATGCGGCGCTGTCGAAGCCCGCTGCCGTCAGCGTGGCGGCCAGCACCGCCGCGTCGCCGAGGTTGCGCGGCGCTTCCCACAGCGCGCGGTACACCACGTCCAGGTAGCGCTCGAAGGCCTCGTCGTTGTGCGTCTGGAAGCCCACCGCGCCGCGCATCAGCGTCAGCGTGTTGATCGGGAAGTTCGGGTTGAACGCGAATGGCACGCCGTAGCGGCGCGCCCAGCGTTCGATGTCCTGCCCCATCCAGCGGCCCTTCGCCGGCACGCTGACCGGGCTGGCGTTGCCGGTGGCCTTGAACACGCCCCCGAGCAGCATCGGCCGCCAGACGATTTGCGCAGCGCATTCGGCGGCGATTTTCGGCAGTTGCGTGTACGCCAGATACGACGTGGGGCTGCCGAAGTCCAAGAAGAATTCAACGGTCTTGGTCATCGTGTTCACCAGGTTTCGCTCCACGGGCGCAGGTCGAGTTCGTGCGTCCACGCGCTGCGGTGTTGTTGGTGCAACTGCCAGTAGTTCTCGGCAATGGCGTCGACGCTCAGGATGCCGTCGTGTGCCTTCAGCGCATAGCGCTCGGGAAAATTCTGCGCGATGAACTCGGTGTCGATCGCGCCGTCGATCACGATGTGCGCGACGTGAATGCCTTGCGGTCCCAACTCGCGCGCCATGCTCTGCGCCAGCGCGCGCAGCGCGTGCTTCGCCCCGGCAAAAGCCGCAAAGCCCGACGAGCCGCGCAGACTGGCCGTGGCCCCGGTGAACAGGATCGTGCCGCGGCCGCGCGGCAACATCGCGCGGGCCACCTCGCGCCCCATCAGGAAGCCCGCGAGCGCGCCCATCTCCCACACCTTGCGATAGACGCGCTCGGTGGTGTCGGTGACGCTGAAGCGCACGTTGGCCCCGATGTTGAACACCGCCACCTCGATCGGTGCCACGTCGCTCTCGATGCCGGCCACCAGCGCCGCCACGTCGGCCTCGACCCGCGCGTCCGATGCAAAGCCGTGCGCCTCGCCGCCGTCGGCTCGAATGCGCTCCACCAGCGGGGCCAGCTTGTCGGCGCTGCGCCGCGTCACGCAGGCCACGTAGCCTTCGCGTGCAAAGCGGCGGGCGATGGCACCGCCGGTGGCGTCGCCAGCGCCGACCACCAGCACGGATTTCTTGCTGCCCATGGGTTGCCTCCTCGTTTGCTGCCGATGGTAGCCAACCTGCCGATGGTCTGCGGGCCGATACACTTGCGCCCGTTCGTCACCACCCACGCCTCCCATGTCCGACCGACTCGCCGTGCTGCCCCAATACCTGATGCCGAAGCAGGCGATGACGGCTTTCGGCGGCGTGGTGGCGTCGGGCGCGTGGGGGCCGATCACGACCCGGATCATCCGCAACTTCGTGGCCCGCTACGGCGTGAACATGGCCGAGGCCGCGAACCCCGACATCGGCAGCTACGCGACCTTCAACGACTTCTTCACGCGCGCCTTGAAGCCGGGCGCGCGGCCATTGGCAGCGGCCGACCTGGTCTGCCCGGTGGACGGTGCCGTCAGCCAGTTCGGTGCCATCGAGCGCGACCAGATCTTCCAGGCCAAGGGCCACCACTACTCGACCACCGCCCTGGTCGGTGGCGACGCCGCGCTGGCCGCGCAGTTCGACGACGGCCACTTCGCGACGCTCTACCTCAGCCCCAAGGACTACCACCGCATCCACATGCCGTGCGACGGGCGGCTGACGCGGATGATCCACGTGCCCGGCGAGCTGTTCTCGGTCAACCCGACCACCGCGCGCGGGGTGCCGGGGCTGTTCGCACGCAACGAGCGCGTGGTCTGCGTGTTCGACGGCCCGCACGGCCGGTTCGTGCTGACGCTTGTGGGGGCTACCATCGTCGGCAGCATGGCCACCGTGTGGCACGGCGTCGTCAACCCGCCGCGGGTCAGGCAGGTGCGCGACTGGGCCTACGCCATCACGCCGGCCGACACGCCGCTGCACCTGAAGCAGGGCGACGAAATGGGCCGCTTCCTGCTGGGCTCGACCGTGGTGATGCTGTTCCCGAAAGGCCCGCTGACCTTCAATCCCGCCTGGGCCCCCGGCCGCACCATCCGCCTGGGTGAGGCGATGGCCGGCGGCGCGCTGCCGTCACACGCATAGGCCAACGCGCCACGGCGTCGATCAGGCGCGCAGCTGCTGGTTGAAGAAGGCGACCGTGCGCTCCCAGGCCAGCTTGGCGGCAGCCGCATCGAAGCGCGGCGTGGTGTCGTTGTTGAAGCCGTGCTGGGTGCCCGCGTACTGGTGCGCCGTGTAGCGCACCGAGGCTGCCTTCAGCGCCGCCTCGTAGGCGGGCCAGGCGGCGTTGATGCGCTCATCGGTGCCGGCAAAGTGAATCAGCAGCGGTGCCTTCACCTTGGCTGCGTCCTCCGCCGCAGGGTGGTTGCCGTAGAACGGCACTGCCGCGGCCAGATCGGGCAGGCGCGTGGACAGCACGTGCGCCATGCCGCCGCCGTAGCAGAAGCCGACCACGCCGAGCTTGCCGCTGGCCTCGGGCCGCGCCTTCAGCCACTGCGCCGCGGTCACGAAGTCTTCCCGCGTTTTCGCCTGGTCGAGCTTGGGGAACAATTCGCGCGCCTTGTCCTCGTCGCCGGGGTAGCCACCCAACGGTGTCAGCGCGTCGGGCGCAAAGGCAACGAAGTTGTCCAGCGCCAGGCGGCGCGCGATGTCTTCGATGTGCGGGTTCAGGCCGCGGTTTTCGTGCACCACCAGCACCGCGGGCAACTTGCCGCTGGCATTGGCGGGCCGGGCCAGGTAGCCGCGCATGCGGCCCGATCCGTTCGGCGAGGCGTACTCGACCATCTCGGTGACGATGCGCTTGTCGTCCCGAGCCACCTGCTGCGCCAGCGCGAAGTTCGGGCTCAGCGCGGTCAGCAGCATGGCCGCGGTGGTGCCGCCGACCGCGAACTTGGCGGCCCCGTCCAGAAAGCCGCGCCGGTCGATGCTGCCGTGCACGTAGGCGTCGAACAAGATCAGCAGTTCCTGGTCGAAGTCTTGCGCGGTTTGACGTGGCATGGCGGTGCTCCAAAAAAAGAACGCAGGGTAGCGTCGGCAGCGCGTGTTGGCAAAACGCCGCCGCAGTAGGCGACCGCCAGCAGGGTTCAATGCCGCGGAGGGGTCTTGCATGTGCACGGCGGAAGCGGAGAAACAACCATGCGAATTCCTTGATCGCAAAGAACGCGAAGGACGCAAAGGTCGCAAAGAAGGTCCAATCCCTTCTTGGTGACCTTTGCGTCCTTTGCGCCTTGGCGGTGGAAATTTGTTTCTGTTCAGAGGCCACCGCCAAGCCGCAGTGCCCGGATCATTCGTACCGCCTGCCCTGCGCCAGCAGTTCGGGCGTGCCGATCACGGCGTTCAGCGCGTCGAAATCGAGCATCCTGTCGCGCCAGGGTTCGGTGCTGCCGTGTTGTCGCAGGCTGCCGTAGTAGCCGGCAAGACTGTGCGCCACCGCCCGCGCCGCACCGCCCGGAAAGATGACGATGCGGAAGCCGCGCGCGGCCAGCTCGTCCACGCTGGCCGGCGGCGTCTGGCCACCCTCCACCATGTTGGCCAGCAGCGGCACGCGCTGCGCGAAGCGGGCGCAGGCGGCGTCCATCTGCTGCGGCGTGCGCAGGGCCTCGATGAAGATCGCGTCGACGCCGCAGGCCAGGTACGCCTCGGCGCGGTCCAGCGCGGCGCTCAGCCCTTCCACCGCCAGCGCGTCGGTGCGCGCCAGGATCAGCGTGTCGGCGTGGGTGCGCGCGTCCAGCGCGGCGCGCAGCTTGCCGCACATCTCGGCCACGCCGATCACGGCCTTGCCGGCCAGGTGGCCGCAGCGCTTCGGAAACGTCTGGTCTTCCAGCTGCACCATCGCGGCCCCGGCACGCTCCAGCCCGCGCACCGTGCGCTGCACGTTCAGTGCGTTGCCGAAGCCGGTGTCGGCGTCGACGATCACCGGCACCTGCACCCGCTCGGTGATGCGCGCCAGCGTGTCGGCCACTTCGCTGTAGGTCGTCAGGCCCACGTCGGACCGGCCCAGCCGCGTGTAGGCGATGGACGCGCCCGACAGGTACAGCGCCTCGAAGCCGGCCTGCTCGGCGACCAGCGCCGACAGCGCGTCGTAGACGCCGGGCGCCAGCAGCGCGCGCGGCTCGGTCAGTCGTTGTCGAAGTGTCATTGCGTGCCTTCCAGTTGCCGCACCGCTGTTTGTGCGGCGATGAAGCCGCCGGCCACCGCGCTGAGCAGTCCGTTGCCCGACAGGTAGCCCCACACCGCGTTGCCCGACACGCCGCGCGCCGCGCCACCGGCCGCCAGCAGGTTGGGGAACGCGGTGCCGTCGGTGCGCAACACGCGGCACTGTGCATCGATGTCCAGCCCGCCCTGGGTGTGGAACAGCGCGCCGGTGACCTTGACGGCGAAGTACGGTGCCTGCAACGCGCTGCTGCTCAAGGTGTTCGCCAGCGTGGCCGCATCGCAACCGATCAACGCGGCCAGCGCCGTCGCATCCGCGGCACTGCGCACCGCGCCCGCAGCTTCCGCGTTGACGAAATCGGGGAAGCTGCGGCCCAGTGTCAACAGCCGCTGGTCGAACACGTTCCACGCCGTGCCACCGGGCTGCGCCAGTACCTGCACCGCCGCTTCGGAGTAGCCGCCGGTCTCGTCGTGAAAGCGGTGGCCTTCGGCGTTGACCTGCATCGCGCCCTGCGTCATCAGCGCCCACGAGATCAGCACGCCGTGCGGCACGGCCCACGAGCCGTGGCCCTGGTAGCCGCCCAGGTCGGCCAGCGCGGCACCGAGCTCGCGCCCCCAGTCCAGCGCGCTGCCGGCGTTGCCGGCGTGGCCAGCAAACACTGCGTCGCGCATCTCGGGCAGCCACTCGCGCACCATCGCGGCGTTGCCGCCGAAGCCGTTGCAGGCCAGCAGCAGCACGTCGCAACGCAGATGTTCCAGCGTGCCGTCGGGTCGCGTGTAGCCGATGCCGATGACGCGTTGGTCGTGGTCGCACCACAGCTCGTGCACCAGCGCACTGCACACCATCACAGCGCCGGCCTGAGCGGCGGCAGCGTCCAGCGCGGCCACCAGCGCGGCGCCGGTGCGCTGCGGCAACGCGTGCATGCGGCGCAGGCTGTGGCCGGGGTACAGAAAGCCGTCTAGCAATTCGAAGTCAAGGCCGTGGCGCGTTTGCAGGGCGTCCATCACCGGTGCGATGGCCTCGGTGTAGGCGGCCACCAAGTGCGCCGCCGCCGTGCCATGTGCCTTGGCCTGAATGTCGTGCGCGAAGCGCGCGGCGCTGTCGTCCGTCACACCGGCTGCGCGTTGCACCGCCGTGCCCGCGGCCGGGATGAAGCCCGACGACAGCGCGGTCGATCCGCGCGCCTGCGCATCGCGCTCCAGCAGCACGCAGTCGATGCCGGCATCGCGCAGCATCAGCGCAGCGGTCAGGCCGCAGGCGCCGGCACCGACGATGGCCACCGCCACCTTGGGCGTGCCGGCCGGCATGGCCTTGGCGCGAACGACGGAAGGAGTCACGCTGTCGGTCGGTGCAGGTACTTGCCGCGCGGCTTGCCGATCACCTGGCCGTCCTCGTAGATCTTCATGCCGCGCAGGAAGGTGGCGTCGACCCGCGCCGACATTTCCAGGCCCTCGAACGGCGTGTAGCCCTGCGTCGACGGCGAGTCTGTCGCGCGGATGGTCCAGGTGTGCATTGGGTCGACCAGCGCGATGTCGGCGTCGAAGCCCTCGGCGATGTCGCCCTTGCGGTTCAGGCCGTAGCGCTGCGCCGGGTTCCAGCTGGTCACGCGGGCCATGTGGTTGTAGCCCATGCCGCGCCGCGTGCCTTCGCTGACGAGTGCAGCCAGCAGGTACTCGGTGCCGCCGAAGCCGCTCTTGGCCATCCAGATGTTGCCGAAGTAGCGCTTCGGTATTTTCATTTCGTGGCGGCAACAGGCGTGGTCGCTGACCACCCAGTCCAGTTCGCCGGCCAGCAGCGCGTCCCACAGGTATTCCACGTCTTCGCGCGGGCGGATCGGCGGGTTCACCTTGGCCAGTTCGGCGGCCTTGGAGGTGATGTCCAGCATCAGGTGGCCGATGGTCACCTCGCGCTTGAAGTCGATGTGCGGGAACACCTCGGCCATCATCAGCGCGGCCTGCACCGCCTTGCGCGAGCTGAGGTGCAGCAGGTTGATGTTGGGCAGCGCCGTTTCGTTGGCCAGGTAGCTGGCGATGAACACCGCCAGCCCTTCCGAGTGCGGCGGGCGCGACGCGCTGTAGGCGGCCAGGCCCTTCAGCGATTTGTCTTTCTCGACGATCTTCGTGTACGCCGTCATCACCTCGGCCGTCTCGCAGTGCAGCGACAGCGAGATGTGTTTTGCGCGCTCGGGCATCTTCTCGCGCGCTGCCTGGATGCCGCGCATCACGAATTCGAAGTGCGCATAGTCGTAGCGCTCGTCCTCGCCGATCATCAGGAAGTCGCGCTGCGTGTTGCTGGCACCGTGCAGGCCGTGCGAGCCGTAGAACATGAAGATCTTGAAGCTGGCCACGCCGTGCTTTTCGATCAGCATCGGGATCTCGTCGATGTGCTGCCCGTTCATCGGCGCCAGGTGAAAACCGTAGTCGACGTGGAAGCGGTCTTTCGATATTTTCAGCACTTCGGGAAAGAATTTCTTGTACGGCCCGCCCTGGTTCAGGTAGTACTGGCCGGTGCGGAAATAGTTCAGGCTCGACGTCACGCCGCCCATCGCCGCGGCCTTGCTTTCACTCACCGCGTCTTCGGCCAGCGGCGAGTAGATGCCGCTGTGCATGTGGGCGTCCACCACGCCGGGAAAGGCGAGCCGGCCGCAGCCGTCGTAGATGGTTTTCGCGCGCGTTGCATCGATTCCCGGCGCCACTTTGGCGACGCGGCCGTCGGTGACGGCAATGTCGCCGTCATGCACCACGTTGCCGTGCGGGCGCACGACGCGAACGTTCTTGATCAGCAGGTCGAACTCAGGCGCGCTCATCTTTTTTCTCCAGGCGTTTTTTCAGTTGGGG
>JANNEI010000149.1:0-4683 GCA_031378565.1 Burkholderiales bacterium | reverse complement strand
ACCAACAACATCCTGTCCATCGCGCAGCAGTACCTGATCAACAAGCAGTTGGGCGTGCTCGGCAAATAGCGGCCGCAGCACTCGCCGACGTCAACGCCAACGCCAACGCCGCGCACACCCTGCGCGGCGTTTTTCTTTCGGGGGCAGCCGGTGCCCGTGGCGGTCCGTGAGCGACACAGGCTCGCCGCTCGCCCCCCCCATTTGCGGCTTGCAGCACCCATTCGCCATGCGCAAGATGGCGCTGCTGCCTTCAGACACGCGCCGCAATGGCCGATATGAATGGCACAACGATCAATGCGGGGAAAGAACCGGCGGCTTCTTGAAGCCCCACCGGTTCAGGAGCGCCCTGCGCAAGCGTTCGAGACGAAGCTTGCGCAGGCCTCCCCCGCGCCATTCAGCGCAAGGCAGCCGCTCGGTGAAAATCCACCGATGCTGCCGCGCCATCACCAACCCATCGTCGCCATCGCCACCGCCCCCGGACGCGGCGCGGTCGGCATCGTGCGCGTGTCGGGCCGCGACCTGAACAGCGTCATGCTGGCCGTCTGTGGACGTGCGCTCGTGCCGCGCCACGCCAGCTACCTGCCCCTGGTCGACCGCGACGGCACACCCATCGACCACGGCCTGGCGTTGCACTTCCCCGCACCGCATTCGTACACGGGTGAAGACGTGCTGGAGCTGCAGGCGCACGGCGGCCCGGTGGTGCTGCAACTGCTGCTGGCGCGCTGCCTCGAAGCGGGCGCGGCCATCGGCCTGCGCGTGGCCGAGCCGGGCGAGTTCACCGAACGCGCCTTCCTGAACGACAAGCTCGACCTGGCCCAGGCCGAGGCCGTCAGCGACCTCATCGACGCCAGCACCGAAGCCGCGGCGCGCTCGGCCAGCCGGTCCCTCAGCGGCGCTTTCTCGGCCGAGATCCGCGCCCTGCTGGAGCGGCTCGTGAAACTGCGCATGCTGGTCGAGGCCACGCTCGACTTTCCGGAAGAGGAGATCGACTTCTTGCAGCAGGCCGACGCCAGCGGGCAACTGCAAGGCCTGGTCGATCAACTCGCCCGCGTGCTCGACCAGACCCGTCAGGGCGTGCTGCTGCGCGAAGGCATCAGGGTCGTCATCGCCGGCCAGCCCAACGTCGGCAAAAGTTCGCTGCTGAATGCGCTTGCGGGGGCCGAGCTGGCCATCGTCACGCCGATTGCCGGCACCACGCGCGACAAGGTCAGCCAGACGATCCAGATCGAAGGCGTGCCCGTGCACGTGGTCGACACCGCCGGCCTGCGCGACACGGCCGACGAGATCGAGCGCATCGGCGTCGAGCGCACCTGGGCCGAGATCGAAGCCGCCGACGCGCTGCTGTTCCTGCACGACCTGACCCGCCTCGGCAAGCCCGAGCACGCCGCAGCCGATGCCGACATCGCGAGCCGCCTGCCTGCGTCGCTGCTCAAGGGCGACCGACTGCTGCACGTGTTCAACAAGGTCGACGCCGTGCCCGCGGCAGAGGCAGCCGCGGCCGCAGCCGGCGGCCTGAGCATCTCGGCCACCACCGGCGCGGGGCTCGATGCCTTGCGCCGCAACCTGCTGGCGCGCGCCGGCTGGCACGCCAGCCCGGAAGGCGTCTTCATCGCGCGCACCCGTCATGTTCAGGCGCTGCACCGGACGCAGGCCCACCTCGCCGATGCATCGGCGCAATTGGCCAGCACTGCTGCGGCACTCGATCTGCTGGCCGAAGACCTGCGCCTGGCCCAGCACGCCCTGGGCGAGATCACCGGCCAGTTCACGGCCGACGATCTGCTGGGTGAAATCTTCAGCCGCTTCTGCATCGGCAAGTGACCCGGGGCACACCCGGCCACAGCCACTGGACGAACGGCAGTTGCCCGCAGACCAGCGGGCCGGCCGCACGGCACCGGTCGATGGTCGGCTTGCACACCGCGGCCGATAATTCAAGGCAACAAGCACACCCTGCATCCAGGCTGCGGCACCAACCCCGCGGCCACGCCGCTTCGGAGGAACGATGGAACTCGATGACCTGGTGCAGGCGATACAGACGCTGAACGCCGATGACGCGTTCCGGGCCCGACTCTCGGTCGAGCAATGGAAGGCTGTCGCGCCCTACCTCACCCGGCACGAAATCCGCGCAGGCGACCTGCTGATCAAGCAGGGCGACGCCGACCGCACGCTCTATTTCCTCAGCCAGGGTTCGCTTCAGGTGTTTGTCACCGGTGGCCCGCCGGGCAGCCACCGCATCGCCATCCTGCGGCCCGGCTCGGCGGTGGGCGAGCCGGGCCTGTTCGGTGACGGGCCACGCATGGCCAATGTCGAGGCGATGACGCCCTGCGTCGTCTGGGCGCTGCGCGGGCCACGGCTCGACGAGATGTCGCAACGCTCACCAACGCTGGCGCTGGAGTTGTTGCGTGCCGCGGGAGGTGTGATGGCAATGCGCATGCGCACCAACCTGCTCAAGCAGGTGCCGTTCAGCTGAGGTGCCGACGCATGACCGACCCGGCGAAGCCGATCGAAGCGACCCTGCAGCGGTGGCACCAGATGGTGGCCGCGCGCGACATGCGTCTGCTGCCCGACCTGCTGGCACCCGACATGGTGTTCCGTTCGCCCTTCGTGTTCACGCCCTACCAAGGGGCGGCCAAGGCGCATGCCCTGCTGTCCACGGTGATCGAGGTGTTCTCGAACTTCCGCTACCACCGCAGCTATGCCGACGCGTCGTCTGCGGTGCTCGAATTCACCGCCGACATCGGCGACAAGTCCTGCAAGGGCGTGGACCTGATCACCTTCGACGCCGAAGGCCGCATCGTCGAGTTCGAGGTGCTCATCCGACCCGCCAGTGCGCTGAATGCGCTGTCGCAAGAGATGGCTGCGCGGCTCGCGCTGAAGGGGGCGGCGCTGAAGTAGCCGGCGCTGCGGCGCGGCGTTTCAGTTGCGTCCCAGCAGCTTGCTTTCGGCCAGGGCCAGCGCTTCGGGCAGGCCGGACAGCACCAGCGTGTCGCCTGCGGCCAGCACCAGTGATTCGTCGGGCTTGTTGACGCCGCCCGCCGCCCGGCGCAGCGAAACCACCGTCACGCCCACCGCGTGCAGCGCCTGCTTGCCCAGCGGCTTGCCCAGGCAGGCGCAGGCGGGCGGCAGGGTGACGCTGAGCAGGCGTGCGTTCTGCAAGGTGTCGGCCGTGTCGTCGTCGGCACCGTGAAAGTAGCCGCGCAGCAGGCCGTAGCGCGCATCGCGCTGGTCTTGCACGACGCGGATCACGCGGCGCATCGGCACGCCCACCAGCGCCAGCGCGTGGCTCGCCAGCATCAGCGAACCCTCGATCATTTCGGGCACGACCTCGGTGGCACCGGCCGCTTGCAGGCGTTCCAGGTCGCTGTCGTCCAGCGTGCGCACGATCACCGGCACCTGAGGCGCGTGCTCCAGCACCAGCCGCAGGATTTTCAGCGCCGAGGCGGTGTCGTGGTAGCTCACCACCACCGCGCTGGCGCGCGCCAGGCCGGCGGCCATCAGGCTTTGCAGGCGTGCCGCGTCACCGAACACCACGCTCTGGCCCGCTGCCGCGGCCTGGCGCACGCGGTCGGGGTCGAGGTCGAGCGCCATGTACGGAATGCGCTCGCCTTCCAGCAGGCGGGCCAGGTTCTGGCCGCTGCGGCCGTAGCCGGCGATGATGACGTGCGCCTCGGCGTTGATGGACCGCTTGGCAATCGTCGTCATCGCCACCGACTGCATCAACCAGTCGCTGGCACTCAGCCGCATCACGATGCGGTTGCTGTACAGGACCAGCAACGGCGTGGCCAGCATGCTCAACACCATGCTGGCCAGCACCGGGCTTTGAAGGTCGGCGGGCAGCAGATTTTGCTGCGTGGCCAGGGTCAGCAAGACGAAGCCGAACTCGCCCGCCTGCGCCAGGTAAAGCCCGGTCCGCAAGGCCACGCCGGTGGCCGCACCGAACAGCTTGGCCAGCGCGGTGACCAGCGCGAACTTGAAGAACACCGGCAGCACCGTCATCAACAGCACCAGCGGCCACTGTCGCCACACCGCGTCGGCATTCAACTTCATGCCGATGGTGATGAAAAACAGCCCCAGCAGCACGTCGTGAAAGGGCCGGATGTCGGTTTCCACCTGGTGCTTGTATTCGGTTTCGGCAATCAACATGCCGGCCACGAAAGCACCCAGCGCCAGCGACAGGCCGGCGGCCTCGGTCAGGTAGGCCAGGCCCAGCGTGACCAGCAACAGGTTGAGGATGAACAGCTCCTCGCTCTTGCGCCGCGCCACGATGGTCAGCCACCAGCGCATCACACGCTGTCCGCCCACCAGCAGCAGCGTCAGCAGCGCGACCGCCTTCAGGCCCGCCAGGCCCAGCGCCCACGCCATGGTTTCGGGCGACGAGCCCAGCGCCGGGATCACCACCAGCAGCGGCACCACGGCCAGGTCCTGGAACAGCAGCACGCCCATCACGCGGCGGCCGTGCTCGCTGTCCACCTCCAGGCGCTCGGCCATCAACTTGACGACGATGGCGGTGCTGCTCATGGCCAGCGCGCCGCCCAGCGCCACGGCGCTGTGCCAGCCCAGCCCCCACGAGCGACCGGCGAGCGTGAAGGCCCAGCCCAGCAGCGCATTGCCAGCCACCGCAGACAGGATGGTCAGCGCCACCTGGCTCAGGCCCAGCCCGAACACCAGCTGGCGCATGCTGCGCAG
>JANNEI010000141.1:0-5237 GCA_031378565.1 Burkholderiales bacterium | reverse complement strand
AGCGTCTGTCCGGGATCGATGTCGCTGAACCCCAAGTCGGAAAGCTGCACGACCCGACTGCCGTCCTCGTCCAGCGTGAGTGCGGTGTCGGCACCGGTGGGCGGCGTGTTCGCACCGACGTTGACGGTCACTGTGGCGGTGCTTGTGCCGCCGTTCGGGTCGGTCACGGTGTAGGTGATGACGACCGGACCCGTGACGTTGTTCGCCGGGGTGAAGGTGAGGGTGCCGTTCGGGTTCACCGTCACGCTGCCTTGCGACGGCGTGGTCAGCACGGCATTGGTGACGGTCAGCGGATCGGCATCGGCGTCGCGATCGTTCGCGAGCACCGCCATGGTCACGGCGGTGTTGACCGGCGTGCTCGCCAGGTCGTCGGCGGCCACCGGCTCGTCGTTGACGCCGCTGACGCTGAGCGTGAGCGTCGAGGTGGACGAGAGCGTGCCGTCGCTCATGGTGTAGCTCACCACCGGCACCGGCCCGTTGTAGTTGGCTGCGGGCATGAAGATGTAGTCGCCGTTGCCGGCCACCCCCAGGCTGCCGATGCCGGGCAGGCTCACCAGCGAGTCGGGCCCATATGCGATGCCCGACACGCTGAAGCCGGTGATGCTCAGCGCGGGGCCGTCGACGTCGGTGTCGTTGGCCAGCAGGTTGCCACTGGCGCGCGCGTCTTCGGGGATGCTGACCCGATCGGCCACGGCCACCGGCGCGTCGTTGACGGCAATCACGTTGAAGACCACGCTGGCCGGTGCCGAGACGGTTCCACCGTTGTCCGTCACGGTGAACGTCAGGCTGGTGTTGCCGGCAAAGTCGGCCGACGGTTTGAACAACAGGCTCGCAGCTTGCGCCGCGGTCAGCGTCTGCCCCGCCAGCACGGCGGTGATGCCGTCGGCCAGGAACAGCGTGCTGCCGGGTGGCAGGCTGACGATGGTGATGCCGACGATGCTTCCGTCGGCGTCCGATCCGCCCAGCGAGATGGGCAAGGTGGCGTCCTCCACGGCGCTGAATGCGCTCGGCGTTGCCACCGGGACGAGGTTCACCGGCAGGCTGTTCTGGTTCTCGGGCGCAATCGTGTTGCCAGTGACGCTGAAGGCCGCTGTGCCTTCGATCGGCGCTTGTTGCAGACCGCCCTGGGTCGTGACTGCTTCGACCACCCGGTCCACGCGCAGCCCTGGTCCGAACTCACCCGTGTCGCCCGCGGTCAGCCCGGCCGCGGTGGCAGCCTCGCGGTCGTCCTGGTTCAAGGCGGCAATCACTCGGTCGATCTCGTCCGGTGCGGACTTGGTCAGCGCCATGGCGTCACGGTCAGGGCTCAACTCGACGATGCCGTCCTGCGTCGTCAGGATCACATCACCCTTGCGGACCACGTCGCTGATCGCCAATTTGCGCATCGTGCTGTCGGCGCTGCGGATCAGGGCAGAACCCCAGAGACCCGTGACGCGCGACTGGGTGGTTTGAACGAGGGTTGGCATGACGGAACCTTCAGATGATCGAGCAGCGAAACTTCAGGTCCGAGGATAAAAGACCCGCCTTGCCTTAACGCGTGGAAACCTGCATTTGTTCGTGAACTCAGTCACCGATTGATTCGATTTCGCGAACTTAAGGCAAGCACGGGTCAGCCTGCGCGCCGTTCGTTCGGCGCGAGAACAGGCCGGGGCCTCAGTGGGTTTCGGCGTCGGAAGGGCCGACTTGAGGGGCTGCCGACACATTCAGCGCAGCCTCGCGTCCGCGCCGCGGACTGCCGGCGTGCGCCGGCGCTAATCAGCGCTCGCTGAGCGCGTAGGCCTTGGCCTTCAGCACCGGCTTGAGCAAGTACGACATCACCGTCTTGTTGCCGGTCAGGATGTCGACCTCGGCCGTCATGCCCGGGATGATCGGCATGCGGGCGCTGAAGTTGGGCTGCGTGGTACGCACCCGGACCAGGTAGAACGCGTTGCCGCGCTCGTCCACGATGGTGTCGGGGCTGATGTTCTCGACCTTGGCTTCCAGCGCGCCGTAGATCGAGAAGTCGTAGGCGGTGAATTTGACGGTGGCCGCCTGGTCGGGCCGGATGAAGGCGATGTCTCGCGGGGCCACCTTGGCTTCGAGCACCAGGTTGTCGTCCAGCGGCACGATCTCGACGATGTCCTTGCCCGGCTGCACCACGCCGCCCACCGTGTTGGCGAACAGGCGCTGGATGCGGCCGCGCACGGGGCTCTTGACCTGCGCCTTGTCGACGCGGTCGGTCAGCGCCACGGCACCCTCGGTCAGCGCGTTCAGCTTGCCCATCACCTCGGCCAGGTCGCGGCGCGCCTCGTTGCGGAATGCCAGTTCGGTTTCCTGGCTCTTGCGCTGCGCCTCGCCGATGGCGGCCTGCACGCGGGCGATCTGTGCCGCGGCCTGTTCCGAGTCGCCGCGGCTGCGCGACACCTCGCGGTCGAGCCGCAGGATGTCCACCTCCGACACCGCGCCCGAGGCCAGCAGCGGCCGCGTCTTGGCCAGTTCCTGCTGGTTCAGTTCCAGGCTGCGGTCGGCCGACGATTTGCGCGCGCGCATTTCGCCCAGCTCTTGCTGCCGCTGCGCGAGTTGCTGCTGGTTGATTCCCAGCAGGTTGCGCAACTCGGACAGCTTGGCGTCGTACAGGCGGCGCTCCTCGTCCAGAATGCGCCGCTCTTCGGCCTCGTTGCGCATTGCCGGGGCCACGAAGGCGGAGCCCTCGGCCAATGCACGCAGCCGGGCCTGGCGCGCCCGCAGCGCAAAGCCCTGCGCCGCGCTTTCGCGCACGCCCGAAGTGGCCCGCGTTTCGTCGATCTTCAGCAGCAGTTGGCCCGCGTCCACCACCTGCCCTTCGCGCACCAGGATTTCGGACACCACGCCGCCGTCGAGTGACTGCACGATCTGCAATTGCTTGGACGGAATCACCTTGCCGTCGCCGCGCGTCACTTCCTGCACATGCGCGAGCGAGGCCCAGACCAGCAGCACGACGACCATCAGCACGGCGGCCCGCACGATCAGTTGCGCGCGGTGCGTCTTGCCGCGTGACATCACGGTCTGCGCTTCGGCCTCGAAGTTGCGGAAGCCGGCCGCATCGGACGGGCTTGCGCCGTCATCCACACCGGTGCCGATCAGTCGGCGCGTCAGCGGATTGAAGAGCCTGCGGATCGCTTCGAGCACCGCCAGCACCGCGCGGCCTGCCGTCATCAGGATGCCGTGCGTTCGCCCTTCGGGGGGTGAGGAATTCATCACGCGGCCCTCGCGATCCGGCCGCTGGCCAGTGCTTCCATGATGCGGTCGCGCGGCCCGTCGGCCACGATCTTGCCGCCGTCGATCACGATCACGCGCGTCACCATCGCCAGCATCGAGGTGCGGTGCGTCACCAGCACCACCGTCTTGTCCTGCGCAAAGGCGGTGACCTTGGCGGTGATCTGTGCTTCGGTCGAAAAGTCCATCGCGCTGGTCGGTTCGTCCAGCAGCAGGATCGGCGCGTTGTGCAGCACCGCGCGCGCCAGCCCCACGCTTTGCCGCTGCCCGCCCGACAGCGACTCGCCACGCTCGCCCACCGGCATGTCGAAGCCTTTCGGATGGCGGTTCACGAAGTCGGCCATGCCGGCGATCTCGGCCGCCGCGACCACCGCCGAGTCGTCGGCAAACGGCAGGCCGAAGATCACGTTCTCGCGCAGCGTGCCGTAGAACAGGGTCACGTCCTGCGACACGCAGCCCAGGTTGCGGCGCACGTCGGCCGGGTCGAGCTGGCGCAGGTCGATGCCGTCCAGCAGCACCGCGCCCTCTAGCGGTTGGTACAGGCCCATGATGAGTCGCTGGATGGTCGATTTGCCCGAGCCCACGCGCCCGATCAGGGCCACGCGTTCACCGGCGGTGATCTTGAAACTCAGGCCGTCGAGTGCGGCGTCGGTGCGATTCGGGTAGGCGAACTTGACGTTGCGAAACTCGATGTCACCCGTCAACTTGGGGCGCTGGATGAAGTTGCCGCCGGCCGGCCGCTCGACCGGCTTTTCCATGATCTTGTCGAGCGAATCCATCGCCGTGCGCGCGCCCTGGTATTGCATCAGCAGGCCGACGATCTGGCTGGCCGGTGCGAGCGCGCGTGACGACAGCATCGACACCGCGATCAGTGCGCCCATCGTCAGTTCACGCTGCGAGATCAGGTACACGCCGATCAGGATCAGGCTCACCGACACCAGCTGCGTCAGGAAGTTGGTGCCGTACATCGCGCCCGACGACAGTGCGCGCATCTTGACGGTGGTGCGCGCCAGGAAAGCGTTGGCGCGCTCCCACTTGGCCTGGATCACGCTCTCGGCACCTTGCGACTTGATGGTCTCGATGGCGGTCAGGCTTTCGATCAGCGTGGCGTTGCGCAACGCGCCGGCCTTGTAGGTGGTTTCGGACAACTCGTGCAGCCGGTGCTGCAGCACATAGCCGACCACCAGGATCAACGCAAAGGCCACCAGCACCGGCAGCACCAGCCAAGGCGAAATCCAGGCCATCGCCACCACGAACAGCAAGGCGAACGGCAGGTCGATGAGGGCGGTGACGGTGCTCGACGCGATGAAGTCGCGCACCTGCTCGAAGCCGCGCAGGTTGGCCGCAAACGAGCCCACCGATTCGGGACGGTGCTCCAGCCGCAGGCCCAGCACCTGTTCCATCAAGGTGGCCGAAATCTGCACGTCGATGCGCGCGCTGGCCTCGTCCACGAAGTGGCTGCGCAGCAGGCGCATGAACAGGTCGGCCGCCAGCACCAGCAGCACGCCGATCGCCAGCGCCCAGAGCGTTTCGATGGCGTTGTTGGGCACCACGCGGTCGTAGACGTTCATCGAGAACATCGGGAAGGCCAGCGCGAACACGTTGATCAGCAGGGCCGCCCACAGCACGTCGCGGTAGACGAAGCGCTGTGACAGCACCGCGCTCCAGAACCAGTGGCGCGAGCGCGGCGCGCGCACTTCGGGCGTGCGCGAATCGAAGCGGAAATGCGGCCGCACGGACAGCACCAGTCCGGCGAAGCGGGCGGCGAGCTCGTCGCTGCTCAGGCTGACCGAGCCCTGTCCGGTCTCGGGCAGCAGTAAGCGCGCCTGCTGGCGCCCGGTGTCCCAGCCCAGCAGCACGCAGGCCTGGTTGTCCTTCAGGATCAGGATCGCCGGCAGGGCGGCGGTGTCCACCTGCAACAGCGACAGCGACAGCAGCTTGGTCGACATGCCCGCGCGTGCCGCGGCCCGTTCGGCCAGTTCCAGCGTCATGCAGGCGCGCCC
>JANNEI010000005.1:0-6841 GCA_031378565.1 Burkholderiales bacterium | reverse complement strand
TCGGGTGAGCGAAACCTGCTGACCGTGCAGGATTTTTCCAGCGACATGGGCAGCCTGCGCAAGCTGTTCGACCTGTTCGAGCACAAGACGCAACTGATGCGCCTGCTCGACGTGAGCAGCCGCGCCGAAGGCGTGCGCATCTACATCGGCGGCGAGAGCATGGTGGTGCCCTTCGAAGAGCTGTCGATCGTCTCGGCCCCTTATGAAGTCGACGGCCAGGTGGTAGGCACGCTGGGCGTCATCGGCCCCACCCGCATGGCCTACGACCGCATGATCCAGATCGTCGACATCACGTCGAGGTTGGTCAGCAATGCGCTGAGTTCGAAGTAGGCGACGCAGCATTCCAAGAAGCAGGCTGCCTACAATCCGCAGCGCGGGCCGTTAGCTCAGTTGGTTAGAGCAGAGGACTCATAATCCTTTGGTCGTTGGTTCAAGTCCAACACGGCCTACCACATACATCAACCGCATAGCGCTTGTTCTGACGGCTTTGCTGGTGCGAAGTCGCAACCGATCCTCAACGCGGTCAGCGGATTGAGTGATTTGACTTCCTGCAGATGCTGCGGCGACAGATGCGCGTAGCGCATCGTCGTATCGAGGCCCTTGTGATCCAAGACTCGCTGCAGAGTAAGAATGTTGCCGCCGCCCTGCATGAAGCAAGACGCGAATGTGTGGCGCAAGACGTGTGAGAGCTCAGCCTTGGAGAGCTCAAGTTCAATCTTGGACGCCGTTGTGAACCGCCCCGGCATTCGTTGAGGCCCGCGCGTTGCGCCTCTTCAAAGTCAGCAGAACCACACACCCGACTCTCGCGACCAGTCACTTCCAGCCATGAAGGAACGATCGACCGGGTTCGCCCGAAAGATCGCATGTGTCGCATTTCTGACCTGGGATCAGCTTGCTGAAGGTTGGCGACCTGAACATAGTGACGGTCGAGCTCAACTCGCGTGCGCCGGTGGACGGTCATCGGGGAACCGCAGATCGACGCCGGATGAAGGTCGGCATTCCTGCTGTCTGCGAAGGAACAGTCGTGGTCCTGAGGCGAATCGGTGCGACAGCACAAGGCGCGCCACGCTGCCGGGCCGCTCCTCCATAACAGCCTCTGTGCACCGCTTGCAGGCCTTCGAACGGCGGCGATGGCATTGGTCGTTGCGCACGACAGCAGCGGCGAGCGGCATCGCCTGTTCGTCGCCTTCGTCGCCTTCGACGATTCGATGCGGCAGCGGTTCGATGCGCAGCGCCTGGCGTCATGCTGGCCGGGCTGGCGTTGAAGGTGCCGCTGCCCGCGTGGTCCTAAAGCCAAAGCGTCGCAACAATTTGGACTTCATTGGGTGGCAACAGGCCTGCTCTCGAACCACTGTTCGACTTCCGCGTGCCGCGAGGCAAGCATTCGCGTGGAGCGGAGCCGGGCTTCGGTTTCGTCGATTCAGTAGTTACCTGAAGATCGAATTTGAACAAGACCGCCTTAACCAGTATCCGATGGACGGCCGTGCATGCTTCTCGAAAAATCCTTGCTACGCTGCGGACGGGCGGCGACCCTGCGCAGCCTAGAACAGATTCAATCTACTGGGAGAAATCGATGAAACAACTGTTTCGCGCCGGCTTGCTGGGCTTGAGCCTGTGGGCGACTTCCTTGGCCGTCCTGGCCCAGCAAAAACCCGCCGAACTGAAGATCGGCATGACGACCTTCCTGTCCGGCCCGGCCGCAGTGTTCGGCATGCCCGGCAAAGCCGGTGCTGAACTGACCATCGACGAGATCAATGCCGCGGGGGGCATCGGTGGCGTCAAGCTCAAGGCGGTCATCGTGGACGAAGGCATCGGCGGCGACAAGTTGCTGTCCGAGTACCGGCGCATCGTGCAGGAGGATGGCGTCAAGGTCATGCTGGCGTCGATTTCCAGCGGCAACTGCAATGCGTTGGCGCCGGTTGCCGAAGACCTGAAGATCCTGAATGTGATGTGGGACTGCGGCACCGAGAAGGTTCTCGAGAACAAGCGGTTCAAGTACGTGGTGCGTACCCAGGCCAACGCCACATCCGAAATGGTCGCCAGCGTGCTCTTCCTGCTGCGCACCAAGCCAAACTTCAAGACGATCGCCGTGATCAACCAGGATTACGCCTGGGGCCGCGACTCGTGGGAGATCTTCTTCAACACCCTGCGCGCCATGAAGCCGGATGTGCAGGTCGTTGCCGAACTGTTCCCCAAATTCGGGTCGACTGACTTCAGCTCCGAGATCAGTCGTCTGCAGGCGCTGTCCCCGGATGTCATCCTGTCCACCTCTTGGGGCGGTGAACTCGACACGCTGATCAAGCAGTCTGCGCAGCGCGGGCTGATCAAGACCTCGACGTGGGTCTTGCCGCTGGCGGAAAGCTCGCTTGAACGTGTCGGCAAAGCCCTGCCCGACGGCGTCATCGTCGGCATGCGCGGCGACCACTATTTCCTGCACCCGGAATACAAGGACGACCCCAAGCACAAGGCGTTCATCGAGAAGTACCGCGCCAAGACGAACCAGTACCCGATCTACTCCGCCTACCACGCTGCGGCAGCCATACAGGCTGTGGCCGATGCCTACAACGCGGCCATGACGGCCAACGCCGGCAACTGGCCCAGCACCGAGCAGGTGGCCGACGCCATGCGCAAGCTCAAGTTCCGTGCGCAAACGCGACCGGTGACCATGCGCGAGGACGGCCAAGGCCTTGAGGACCAGATGCTCGGGCTAAGCAAGATGACCGCCGCCTACCCGTTCCCGATCATCGATGGACTGACGATCTATCCGGGTGAGATGGTGCAGAACCCCGTGGGCACCAAGTCGCCTGAGTGGGTCAAGACTCTCAAGGTGGACATGCTCAAGGACCCCCGCATCAAGACCTTTTGAGCTGACGCACGGGCATGAACTCGTCTCTCGTCGCACTGGCCCTGCTGGATGGGCTGACGCAGTCAGCGCTGCTGTTCCTGGTCGCACTCGGGCTGACCCTGATCTTCGGCGTGATGCGCATCCTGAACGTCGCCCACGGCAGCCTGTACGCCTTCGGCGGCTACGCGGCGGCTACGGCCGGTTCGTTCATCGGAAGCAGCGACTCCATTGTGCTGTCGCTGCTGGCGTTGGTGCTCGGCGCGGTCGTGATCGGCCTCGTCCTCGGGGCCATCATCGAAATCGGATTGGTGCGGCGCATCCTCGACTTCGATCCGGTGATGCAGTTGCTGGCAACGTTCGCGGTGTTCATGATCATGGAGGACCTGCAGCGCTTGATCTGGGGGACAAGCCCCGTGTCCGTCACTCACGCCGTGGATGCGATGGGCACGCTCAAGATCGGCGTCGTGACTTACACCGCGTACCAGCTGCTGCTGTTGCCAACGGTGGCGGTGCTCGTGTTCTTCGGGCTGCGCTGGTCGCTCGGTCACACCCGCTTCGGCCGCCAGATCATGGCCGTCACTCACCACCGCGAGGTGGCCAGCGCGATGGGCATCAACGCCAAGCGCGTGGGACTGATCACTTTCTGCCTCGGTGCCGTGCTTGGCACTTTGGGTGGTGCACTTGCCTCGCCGACCACCTCGCTGGTGCCAGGCATTGGCGGCGACATGATGGTGCTCTCCTTTGCCGTGGTCGCTGTCGCCGGTCTGGGCCAGATCACAGGCACGGCGATTGCAGCCTTGATGATCGGCATGGCCAAGGCCTTCTCTGTCTATCTGCTGCCGGAGTTGGATGTCCTGGTGCCGTACTTCATCATGTTGATCGTCCTGCTGTGGCGTCCTCAAGGTCTGTTTGCTGTTGCCGAAGCGCGGAGGGTGTGATGCTGATGCGGGCCGTCCCCTGGCTCATCGCAGGCCTTGCCCTGCTTCTGGGCTTGCTGTTCCCCTGGATGAAGACACCGTTGATCATCGCGTTGTCCTACGGCTTCGCCGCATTGGGCGTTTCGATGCTGATCCGGGCAGGGCAGGTGTCGTTCGGTCATGCTGGCTTCACGTGCCTGGCCGGGTACGCCGTCGTGGCCGTATCGCGTGCCTATCCGCAGACCGACGGTCTTGCACTCATGCTCATCGGTGCGTTGGCCGGCCTTTTGTCGGGCACCCTTGCGGGCCTGTTCATGGTGCGCTATCGCGGCATCTTCTTCGGCATGCTGAACCTGGCTCTGTCGATGGTGTTGTTTGCGGTCCTCGGCAAGTTCTACAACCTGACGGGCGGAACCGATGGTCTGCGCATGGAACGGCCGCCGTTTCTGGGGCAGGCACTTGAACGACCTGCCTTCGAGACACTGCTGTTGGTGGTCAGCGCCGTACTGCTCGTTGCAGGATGCTGGTTGTTGCGCCGCTTCTATGCATCGCCCATGGGTCAGGCGTTGACTGCCATCAAGTCCAACGAAGTGCGCCTTGAGTACCTTGGCATCTCTGCGCGCCGCGTCTTCCTCACGGGCTACGTCGCTTCAGCCACCCTATGTGGATTTTCGGGCGGAATGTTTGCGTTGATCCAGGGCATGGTGACGCCCGAGATGGGGTACTGGGTTCGATCGGGCGAGTACGTCTTCATTGCTGTGCTGGGTGGGACCTTGAACCCGGTGGGCGCTTTCCTGGGCGCTGTCGTGTTCGAGTTTTTGAAGTTGTTTGCCGCTGCGACGCTGACGGGTGCCTGGCAACTCGTCATCGGCACCGTCCTGCTGGTCCTGATCTTTGTCGCACCAGCGGGTCTGGTGGCGTTGCTCGCCCGATTCGACCACCGTGCCAAGCCAGTGCAGACGTGAAATGAAGAGCCCCCGAGCTCACTTCGCTCGCCGCCCCCCGAGGTGTCGCTCAGCACCCTTGGAGCGGCCGGGGCGTACTGAAATGAACCATCCCTGTAGCGCCTTCGGCGCTTCCCCCCTCAAGTGGGCGACGTCGGCGGACCCGCAGCGCCGAATCCGCGGCGTCCGCCTGGCTGCGAACGTTCATCCGTTGGGGATGGCGCTGCGGCACCAAGGCCAGCTGATATGGAAACTCTGCTTCAAACCCGTGGCCTGACCCTGGCGTTTGGCGGCGTGGTCGCCGCTGCCGGCATCGACTTCGACTTGACCGCCGGTGAGCGCCTTGCAGTAATCGGGGCGAATGGTGCTGGCAAGACGACCTTCATCAACATCGTCACGGGCTACATCAAGCCAACTGCAGGGACCGTGAAATTCGCAGGTACCGACATCACGCAAATGCATCCGCGCGAGATCGTGCACCGGGGCATCGGCCGCTCGTTCCAGTTGCCGCAGCTCTTTCTGGAACACACCGTGCGACAAAGTGTCGAACTGGCTGTCGCCTCGCGCATGCGCAAGTTCGGCATCCTCACCCCGCTGTCGCGGTGTGTCCCTGCCGCCGAGATCGATCATGTGCTGGAAGTGGTCGGCATGAAGGCACGCGCCAATGACCTTTGCGGCAGTTTGCCCGAAGGTCATCGAAAGCTCCTGGACATCGCCATGGCACTGGTGTTGCGCCCCAAGCTACTCATCATGGATGAACCCACCAGCGGTGTGGCGGCCGACGAAAAGCACCCGCTCATGGCAACCATCATGAACGCGCTCGACGAGCAGAAGGTGACGGCGATGTTCGTCGAGCACGATGTGGACATCGTCGAAAAATACGCGACCCGAGTGGCGGCCTGGATTTCCGGCCGCATTGCTGCCGACGGTCCGCCCGATGTCGTCATGAAGAACGAAGAGGTCCGCAGCGTGGTGCTGGGCCATTGAGGAGACCGATGATGCTCCAACTTCAAAACGTATCGGTCGACATCGCGGGCATCCCGGTGCTGCGCAGACTCTCGGTCGAATTCAAGTCGGGCGGGACTTACGCCGTCGTCGGACGCAACGGTGCAGGCAAGACCACGCTCTTGCGTTCGATCATGGGATTCGCGCGCGTCAAGGCCGGCTCCATTTCGCTGGCAGGGACCGACCTGATGGCGCAGCCTTCGTACTGTCGCGCAGCGCTGGGTATCGGCTATGCGCCAGAAGAGCGGGTGTTGTTCCCAACCATGACCGTGCAGGGCAACCTGCGTTTGCCTTGCGAGGCGCTCGGCATGCGTTCAGCGGAAATCGATGCGCGCCTCAAGCAAGTCGTGGATACCGTGCCGCTGATCGAGCCGATGCTGTCCCGCTCTGCGGCGGCTCTGTCTGGCGGCCAGGGAAAGATGGCTGCCCTGGCCCGTGCGCTGATGGTGGGAACACGCTTGGTCCTGGTGGATGAGCCGTTCCAGGGGCTGGCACCGGCACTCGCACGTCAGTACGCCGACACGCTCAGCCGGCTGTACCAGCTGCTGCCTGACGTGTGCGTTGTACTCACCGAATCGAATCGCTCACTGCTCGATCGCGTCGACTGCACGACCCTGACGCTCGAACGTGGAGAGATCAGCTTCGAAGGGACGCCCGCGCAGCGCGGGAGCGCCGCCGCGCACTCCTGATGTCAACCATTGATACCGAGGTGTTCATCATGCTTTGCTCCAACCCTGATTGTTCTTCCACTGCTGGCGGATCAGCCGAAGCCCAGTCACTCGATGTGCTCTTGATAGCCAACCAATGGAACAGATGCGAGCGCCTGCCGCTGCCGCTGATTGCGCCCGCTCCCGGCAAGCGGTTGTCTGTCTGTCCAGTGCAGGCAAGAACGATGAAGCGCCGGTCAGACCTGCTCGGCAGACAGTTGGGTGCGGGTGGAACGGTCGACCTTCGGAGAGTTCATTCAAGCCGCAGGGGCCACGGCACACGCCAAAGGCGGCCCGCCGGCCGCGCTCACTTCGCCTTGAGCACGTCGTCGAGGAACGCCACGATGGCGCGATTCAGAACGTCCTGGCGGTACTCGAAGAAGTGCATCGCACCATCGACGACCACCTGCTGCGAGCCTGGAA
>JANNEI010000068.1:0-5771 GCA_031378565.1 Burkholderiales bacterium | reverse complement strand
CTGGCCGAGGCCGGCCACTTTCCGGCCATCGATGTCGAGCGATCGATCTCGCGTGTGATGACCAATGTGGCGTCGCCCGAGCACGTGGAGGCGGCGCGACGCTTCCGCCAGCTTCATTCACGCCACGCCAAGGCGCGCGACCTGATCCAGATCGGTGCCTACGTGCCGGGGCACGACGCAGACCTCGACACCGCCGTGCAATTGCACACCCCGATGACCACCCTGCTGCAGCAAGGCATGCACCAGCGTGCGCCGCTGAACCCCAGCATCCAGCAGCTGCGCACGCTGCTGGGAACCATGACATCACCATGACCCCGATCCAGCCACTCATCCTCCTGTTGGGCCGGGCCGAAACCGAGCGCGACGCGGCGCAGGCCGACCAGCAGCGCCTGATCGCGGCACAGCAGGTCGCGGCCGCGCAGGCCGATCAGTTGCTGGCCTATCGGCGCGACTACGAGCAACGCTGGGCCACGCAATTCCAGACCCGCGGCGCGATGGAACTGGTGCATTGCTACCGCGGCTTCATGGACCGGCTGACGCAGGCAGTGGAGCAACAGCAGCGCGTGGCCAGCCACGCCACGCACCAGCTGGACCTGGCCCGCAGCGCCCTGCTCGCCGCCGAACTGCGCGTGGCCACGGTGCGCAAGCTGATCGAGCGGCGCGTGCTCGAAGAGCGCGTGGTGCAGAACCGCCAGGAACAAAAGACCAGCGACGAGTTCGCAGCCCGCAGCGCCTGGAACCGCAGCGCCGGAAGCGGCATGCCGCAGCGCACCTGACACCCGTCGGCCCGTCACAACCCCGTCACCCGGACACTCACGATGAACATCCACGCCGCTCCCATCGCGCTGCCGAACCCGATCGCCTTGCCCGCAGCCATCGCACCGCTGCCGTCCGCGCGCGACGGCAGTGCGTTCTCGCAATTCATGGCCAACGCGCGCCGCGCCGATGCAACTGCATCTGCATCTGCATCTGCGGCTGCGGCTGCGTCTGCATCTGCACCGTCTGCCCCGAGCGGCACGCCAGCCGACAGCAACTCCTCCGAAGCCCAACGCGCAGCCGCGACGGCGCGCGCCACCGCACGACTGACCGCACGCGCTGCCATGCGCAGTGCCGAATCTGCTGGCAAGCCGCCGGGCAAAGTGCCGAAAAGCGAGCCTCCCGTGCCGTACACGTGCGCGGCCGACCCCGCAGGCAAGGCCAGCGAACCGCAGGACTCGAAGACAGCGGACGCGACGTCCACGGCAATGCCGGCCGCACCGTCTTCAACCCAGGCTGCACCCGTCGCGCCCGAACTGTCCGCGTGGATCGGTGACCGCCACAACACCATGCCACCCGATGCCGAAGGTGACTCAGCGGGAACCTCGGGCGATGCCGTCGCCTCGCTGCTGAACGGCGCCGATCACAGTCCCCATGCTCTGGGTCGATCGTCGGGCAAGACAGCGGCGTCCAAAGCCCTGCCCGCGGCTGACCCACGCAGCGGCGACGACGCGGCGGGCGAACGCCGGGCTGTCGAACGCATCGACGCCCGAGCCGGCGCACACGATCTCCAGGCAACCGCGACAGGCATCGCCGCGACCGTCAGCGAAACCACGTTGGCGGTGCTGCAGAACGGCCAGGCAGCGAACCTGCAACGTGCCGCGAAGCCCGGGTCCGCAGACGATGTCCCGGCCCTGGTCGGCACTGCTGCCGCCAACGCAGCGGCACCGTCCACCACCGCCTTGCCAGAGACACTGACGGTGCAGGTCGGCACCCCAGCCCATGCGCCGGAGTTCCGCGAGGCATTGGGCGTGCAGGTCAGCCTGCTGGCGCGCGAAGGCGTGCAAAGCGCCGAGCTGCACCTGAACCCGGCCGAGATGGGGCCGATCTCGGTCCGCATCGTGATGGACGGCGCGCAGGCGCACGTCGATTTCGGTGCCGATTCGGCCCGCACCCGCGAGATCATCGAAACCGGCCTGCCCGAGCTGGCGGCGGCCTTGCGCGATGCGGGCTTCACGCTGGCCGGCGGTGGCGTGTCGCAGCATTCACAGGGGTCGCAAGGGTCGCATGGCCGTTCGCCGAACCCGCCCGATGCCCGCTCCGAAGCCGCGGCAGAAGCCTCACGGTCGACGCGCCGCGGTGTCGACGCGCTGGATGATCTGGCACCCGTGACCGGCGTGCGAATGCGCTTGCCCTTGCCCGACAGCGCGCTCGACATCTACGCGTGATCGAGGGGCCGCTCAGCGACGCCGCAGCCGGGCCCGGATCGGGTCGCCAGGAATGTCGAGAAGTCGACGACTGGCGCGGCTCACAGCCGCAAGAATCGGCCGTTCCGAGTTGTCGCGCGTGAAGCCGCCCGAGCGGCGATCACCTTGCGCTTGACTTCATTTCATGTGACAGATATAGTTGACACGTGAAATCAAAAAGAACGCCTCGCGGTGGAGATCAGTTGCTGGCGATGCTGGCGGCGCTGGCCAATCCGCACCGGCTGCGAATCATTGCGGCGCTCGAATCGGGCGGCCGCAACTATGTCAGCCAGCTTGCGCGAGAGATCGGCATCAGCCGTCCGTTGCTGCATCTGCACCTCCAAAAGCTAGCCGACGCAGGGCTCGTCACCAGCCAACTGGAGCTGTCTCAGGACGGCAAGGCACTGAACTACTTTGAAGTCAACCCTTTCGACGTCGAACTGACACCGGCCGGCGTTGCCGAGGCGGCGAAGTCCCTGACCACCCACCTTGAACCATAGAGGCCCGTATGTCTGAAAACCTGTATCTGTTGACGATCTGTCTGCCGCTCGCAACCATTTTGCTCATCTTCGGCATGCGCTACTTCTCGGCCGTCCAGCAAGCGAAGGCCCGCCTGGCCAACGATGAGGGCTACCGCCAGCTTGCGGCAAAAGCGGCAGCCGCTCAAGCCGACACGGCGACTGCGCTTTCTTCCATCGACGCGACGCTGGCGGACGTCAAGTCCCGGCTGACGGTGGTCGAGAAGGTCTTGAAGGAAGTCGAGTGATCGGGACACACGCCATTCAAGCCACCCTTCACCCAGGAGCTGCGCGCATGAACAAGATCTCGTTGTCTCGTCTGCACCTGCTGAGGGCGGCTTGCCTTCTTGTCGTCGTCGGGCTCAGCATCGTGGTGTGGCCTGGCGTCGTCCACCTGTCGGCCCTGGGGCTGCGGTACCCGCTGCAGATGCTGCCGTCCCTGCTGTGGGAACTGGTGTGGAAGTCGATCTGGCTGATCGTCGTCGCGCTGCCACTGTGATCCGCCGCTCGACTGGCCGGTAAACCCCCCGCTTATCGCGCCATCCGCCCACAGCGTCGAATCCAGAATCGTCTTCAACCCCACAGCCCTGCCCTCACCCGAGGCGCAGGCGGGCTGAACCCGAGGATCGACCCATGTCCGCCGCTGCCGCACCCGCAGAAGTCACCGACGCCACGCCCAAGAGTGGCAAGAAAAAGAAGCTGATCATCATCATCGCGTCCGTGCTGGTGCTGGTGATGGCCGGAGGCGGCGGCGCGGTCTACATGATGAAGAAGAAGGCCGCCGAGGCCGCTGCCGCTGAAGAAGCCGCCGACGAAGACGGCGCTGCCAAGCCGGCCCACGCGGCAGCCAAGGGCGGGCACCGCACGCCGCCCTCGTTCCTGCCGATGGACCCGTTTGTCGTGAACCTGGCCGACCGCGAGGCGGATCGTTTCGCGCAGATCGGCATCACGCTCGAAGTCGACGACGCGAAGTTTGCCGAGGAGATGAAGGCCTACATGCCGGCCATCCGCAACGGCATTCTGATGGTGCTGGCGCACAAGACGTCGCAGCAGTTGCTCGAGCGGTCCGGCAAGGAAGCCCTGGCCGCCGAGATCATGCGCGAGGCGGTGCGCCCGATGGGCATCGAGGTCGAAGACGAGGTGAAGGAAACCGCCAAGCCCAAGGACGGCGAGCCCGTCGACGCCGATGCGAAGCCAGCCACAAAGGCGAAGAAGAAATCGAAGAAGCCCGCCGAGCACAACCCGGTGCAAAAGGTCCACTTCTCCAGCTTCATCATCCAGTAAATGACTGCCCCCGTCGCCAGCGGCGCCCGCCCCCCGAGGGGACGCGGGCGACACCTTGGGGCGGCCCGGCGGCTGCGCCCGCACATCCTGCTCACATCCACGGCATGAACCAACAAATCCTGTCGCAAGACGAAGTCGATGCGCTGCTGCAAGGCATCACCGGCGAGAGCCAGAAACTGGAAACGGAAGCAGTCCAGCCGGGCGGTGTGCGCGACTACGACATCTCCAGCCAGGAACGCATCGTGCGCGGGCGCATGCCCACGATGGAGATCATCAACGAGCGCTTTGCACGCAACATCCGCATGGGGCTGTTCAACCTGATTCGCAAGAGCCCCGAGGTCTCGATCGGCGCGACGCGGGTGCAGAAGTTCAGCGCCTTCCTGCGCGAGATCGTGGTGCCCACCAACTTCAACATCGTCTCGGTGCGGCCGCTGCGCGGTTCGGGCCTGATCGTGTGCGACCCGACGCTGGTGTTCGCGGTGATCGACGCGCTGTTCGGCGGCGCGGGCAAGTACCACACCCGCATCGAGGGGCGCGACTTTTCGGCCACCGAGCAATGCATCATCAAGCGCCTGGTCGATGTGGTGATCGAGGAATACCGGCGCGCCTGGCAGGGCGTCTACCCGCTCGAACTGGAGTACCAGCGCTCCGAGATGCAGCCGCAGTTCGTCAGCATCGCCACGCCGGCCGAAATCGTGCTGGCCACCTCGTTCACGCTGGAGATCGGCGACACCACCGGCACCATTCACTTCTGCATTCCCTACGCCACGATGGAGCCGATCCGCGAGGTGCTCTATTCGAGCATGCAGGGCGATGCCGGTGAGCCTGACCGGCGCTGGTTGAACCTGATGAAGGTGCAGATCCAGTCGGCCGAGGTGGAACTGGTGGCGGAGCTGGCCACCGCACCGGCCACCGTGGAGCAACTGCTGTCGTTCAAGGCCGGCGACTTCATCGAGCTGGAACTGCACCCCGGCATCGAAGCCAAGGTGTCCGGCGTGCCGATTCTCGAATGCCACTACGGCACCTCCAACGGCAAATACGCGTTGAAGGTCGATCAACTGTTGACCAGCTCCACCTCGGGCTGGATCGGAGGCTCCCACCATGTCTGACACCAACGCAAACACCGCCGCTGCACCTGCACCCGCCGAAGCCGATGCGATGGCCGCCGAATGGGCGGCTGCGCTGGCCGAGTCGAAGCCCGAGGCCAGGCACGAATCGGCATCCGAGGTGCAGGACGCGTCGGCCCCGGCGCAGTTCACCAACTTCGCCAGCAGCGCCGGCCTGGGTGCCGGCAACGACATCAACATGATCCTCGACATCCCGGTGCAGCTGACCGTGGAGCTGGGGCGCACACGCATTCCCATCAAGCACATCTTGCAGCTCGCGCAGGGCTCGGTGGTGGAGCTGGAAACGATGGCCGGCGAACCGATGGACGTGCTCGTCAACGGCTACCTGATCGCGCAGGGCGAAGTGGTGGTGGTGAACGAGAAGTTCGGCATCCGCCTGACGGACATCGTGACGCCGAGCGAGCGCATGCGCCGGCTCAGCCGCGCGTGATGGGCGCGCGATGACGGCAGCATCCCCGATGGCGGGCACTGGCTTCACTTCACTGCTGTGGTTCTTCGCGATCATCGCGTTGATCCCGCTGGCGCTGTGGTTGCTCAAACGCACGCCGATGGGCGGCGCGACCGCCAGCGGCCTGCTGCACAGCGTGGCGGTGCTGCCGATGTCACCCAACCAGCGCATC
>JANNEI010000053.1:0-2171 GCA_031378565.1 Burkholderiales bacterium | reverse complement strand
GGGTAGGGCAGCACCACCACGTCTTCGGCCTTCACGCCGCGCGCCTCCAGGTTGAGCAGCGAGGTGAACGAGAAACCGGTGATGGCGTCCACATCGCCGCGGGCCAGCATGGTCTCGCGCAGCGGCGGGTCCATGGCGGTCCAGGTCACGCCGCTGATGCTGTTGGCCTTGGCGAAGATCGGGAACGCCTTGCGGCCCGCGTCGAACACCGGCGCGCCCAGCTTCTTGCCGTTCAAGTCGGCAGGCGTCTTGATGCCCGACTTCTTCAGCGCCAGCACGGCGGCCGGCGTGTTGTTGTAGACCATCATCACCGCCACCGGCTTGTTCGGCGCGGTCGGGTTGTTGGCGTGGAATTCCATCAGCGCGGCCAGGTCGGCAAAGCCCATGTCGTACGAGCCCGAGGCGACCCGCGTGACCGCCCCGCCCGAGCCGTTGCCCGCGTCCACCGTGACGTTGAGCTTCTCGGCCTTGAAGTAGCCCTTGGCGACCGGCACCAGGAACAGCGCGGCCGGGCCTTCGAAGCGCCAGTCGAGCTGGAACTTGATGGGCGTTTCCTGGGCGTGCGCGGCGGGCACGGCCAGCACGAAAGCCGCGCCGGCGGCCAGCCGCTTCAGGCGCGTGAGTAAAGGGCGAACGACGGAACCCATGAGGCTTCTCCGAGAAGATGTGGTGTGAGCACAGAGTGAGCAATATCTGTGCTCACAGTGGCTGCACTCTGCCTGATGTGGTGCACCGTTTGAATCGGGGGCTGCCCGCGTGGCGCGGCCTCGCTTCAACCCGGGTCGGGGTACAGCACCTGCGGGCCCGGCAACCAGCGCCACTGGCCCGGGGCCAGATCGGCCGGCAGCGCCAGCGCGCCGAAGCGGCTGCGTTGCAGTGTCTCGACCCGGTTGCCGACGGCGGCCACCATGCGCTTGACCTGGTGGTACTTGCCTTCGGTGAGCGTGAGGCGCAGCCCGAACAGACCGTCCGGCTGCTCGCCGGTGGCCTCGGCCGCGGCGGCACGCACCGGCACGGGGTCGTCGAGCAGGGTCACGCCTTGCAGCAACTGTTGAACCTGCCCGGCGCTCACCGGGTGCTTGCAGCCGATCTCGTAGACCTTGGGCACGTGGTGTTTCGGCGAGGTCAGCTTGTGGATGAGCGTGCCGTCGTCGGTCAGCAGCAACAGCCCTGTCGTGTCTTCATCCAGCCGGCCCACCGCCTGCATGTCGCGTCGGCGCAGTGGCGGCGGCAGCAGGCTGTAGATGCTGGGGTGGTGCCTGGGTTTTTGCGAACACTCGTGGCCGGCCGGCTTGTTCAGAACGATCAACGCCTTTGCGTGGTAGGGCCACGCCACGCCGCGCACGCCGAACACCAGCCCTTCCGGCTCGACCTCGTGGAACGCGTCGTCGCAGACCTCGCCACCCAGCGTGACATGGCCCGAGGCGATCAGCCCCTCGCATTCACGGCGCGGGCCGAAGCCCTGGGAAAACAGCAGCTGGGACAGTTTCAATTCGAGCGCCTCGACCATTGATGGCAACGCCGGGCATTGTCACTCGGCGACTTTGCGGTCGAGCCGTTAGCATGCCCCGCAGGTGGCCCCGGCGGCGCGGGCAGGATCGAGGAGTGTGTTCATGGTTCAGGTGGCCGTCGGGCGGCACGCGCAATCTGCGGCGGGACGCTGGCCCATTGCGCTGGCCGGCATGGTGTCGCTGGCGGTGGCCATGGGCATCGGGCGCTTCGCATTCACGCCGTTGCTGCCAATGATGCTGGACGACGCGGTGATCGACCTGCAGGCGGCCAGTTGGCTGGCCAGCATCAACTACCTGGGCTATCTGGCCGGTGCCTTGCTGTGCACCTTTCAGCCGTGGCTCTGGGCACGGGCGCGCGTCCTGCCGCCCGTCGACGCTGCCGCGCTGGTGCGCGCGGGCCTGTTCGTCACCGGGCTGCTGACCCTGGGCATGGCGCTGCCGTGGCAGGCGCTGTGGCCGGCGTTGCGATTTGCAGCCGGCGTGGCCAGCGCGCTGGTGTTCGTCTTCACCTCGGGCTGGTGCCTGGCGCACCTGGCGCAGCGTGACGCCACCGCGCTGGGCGGCGTGATGTACGCCGGGCCGGGCGCGGGCATCGTGGTCGGTGGGCTGTTCGCCGGCGTCATGGTGGACTGGCACTGGCGTGCGGCCACCGGCTGGTTG
>JANNEI010000036.1:0-2943 GCA_031378565.1 Burkholderiales bacterium | reverse complement strand
TCGGAAACAGCGGGTCCACCGGACCGCGCGTGATCAGGTAGCCGTACTTGTTCAGGTCGCCCAGCACGGTGGCCGATGCGACGCCGTTGACGATCGTGTCCTTCAGCTTGATCTTGAAGACGTCGAGCGTGAGAGAGACGTTGCTGATCGGCTCCAGCACGATGCCCAGCGTCGTGCTGGTGGACTTTTCGGGCCGCAGCGCCGTGTTGCCGCCGTTCAGGATCGGGAACTGGGTCGAGCAGTCCTTGACGCCGTCGTTGGTGGTCGGGCAGCGTGCCGAATCGCTCAGGCCCGGCGGCGTGACGCCGGTGGTTTGCGGCAGGTACAGGTCCTGCAGGCTCGGCGCCCGGAAGCCCTTGCCGATCGAGCCGCGCAGCAGCACCTCGCGCGTCGGTTGCCAGCGCAGGCTGGCCTTCGGCGTGGTGGAGTTGCCCACGCCCTGGTACTTGTCGAAGCGCACGGCGGCGCTCGCCTCCAACCCCTTGATGATCGGCACGTTGACCTCGCCGAAAACAGCACCCACCTTGCGCGAGCGGTCGGTGTTCAGGAAGTTGCCGCCGTAACCGGCGATGTCGCCGGTCTGGATGGTCGGGTTGGCGTCGAACAGGTACTTTTCAAAGCGCACCTCCGTCCCCAGCGCCACCGCCAGCGGCCCGGCTGGCAGTTGCGTCAGGTCACGCGTGGCCTTGCCGTACAGGCTGTTCAGCGTCGACGTGATGTCGAAGGCGTGGCCGGTGAAGTTGGTCGCGCGCAGTTGTGCATCGACCGCCGCCGTGTTGGGTCCGAAGAAGTTGACGGTGCCACTGTTGAGCAGCGGCAGGATCGCCGTCAGCGCCGGAAAGCCGTCGTTCACCTGCTCCGACACCTTGCTGCTCGAATGCAGGAATCCGCCGTCGAAATCCCAGCCGGCCAGCGTTCCCTTGGCACCGACGGCAAGGCGCGGCGCTTCCGAAACGTCGGTGATGTCGCGGTTGCCGTTGACCGCCGCCCGGTAGCGCACCAGCAGGTCCGGCGTCGGCCCGCCGGTGATGCCCTGCACGTAGGCGGTGGGGTAGTACGCGCTGCTCGGCGACAGCACGATGGTCGAGAAGCCGTTGTAGGGCGACACCGCGAACAGCGGGTGGTTGGGCGGCAACGCGAACTGGTCCGAGATCGGCACCGGCTGGATGATGTTGTTCTGCTTGTTCCGGTTGTACGAGGCTTCGAGGTAGGCCTCGATGTCGTTGCTCAGCGCGAAGCGCACCGATGCGAACAGGCTCATCCGTTCGGCCGCCGGCACCAGTTGCACCAGCGGCGACGGGTCGAAGCGGCACGACGTGGCGCTGCGTGTGGGCACGAAGGTCGCATACGGCCCCGGGCAGGCCGGGTTGCTGGGGTTGAAGGCACCGAACGAGCCGTCCGCCGCGGTGATGTTGGCCGGGAAGGTGTTGCCGGACGACCCGTCGTTGCCCGTCTCCGGCGTGACGCTGGACCGCGCGAAGGCACGCTGCGCGCCGAACAGCGCCGACTCTTTCTGGAACGAGCCGACCACCATCACGTTGAAGCGGTCGGCACTCAGGTCGCCGAGGCCCCAGGTGGCGGCCACGCGCGACAGCCGCGCCCCCCCGCCCGTGCTGTCGCCGAAGTGGGCCGTGATCTCGGCACCCTTGTAGTCCTTGCGCAGGATGAAGTTGATGACGCCGGCCACCGCGTCGGAGCCGTAGATGGCCGAGGCACCGTCCTTCAGCACCTCGACCCGCTCGATCGCCGCGAGCGGAATGCTGTTCACGTCGACCGACACCGAGTCGCCAGTGAAGCCGATTCCGTAGGGCGCGATGCGCCGCCCGTTGATCAGCACCAGGGTGCGGATCGAACTCAGACCGCGCAGCGAAATCGACGAGATGCTGCCGGTGGCGGCACCCGACACCGACGACGCCGTCAGCCCCCCGGAGCTGGAAATCGCGGTCACGGTCTGCAGCAACTGCTCGACCGTTGCCGCGCCGGTGCGCTCGATCTCGGCGCGCGTGATCACCTGCACCGGCAGCGCGGTTTCGGCATCGATGCGCTTGATGCTGGAGCCGGTGATCTCGACCCGCTGCAGCACCTGCTGGGCGGCTGCCGCCAGCGGCGTCAGCGCCAGCACGGCGAGCAGGGCGAAGCGTGTGTTCTGGCGTGTGTTGCGCATGGCGATTCCTTGGGTGGGGGTCGAAATGCAGGCTACGTGCGGTGTGCTTTCGCGGCGTTGCAGTTCTTGCGAATTTGCGCGCCGCTGGCAGCGTCGCAACAGCTGTGGCGCACGCAGAAACAGGTTTGAAACAATCGCCGCGTTGGCCGCCGCCGCGCTGTCGATACGCTGGCTGAACGCTGCGCAGGTCAGTCCGACCAGACCGCCGTGGCCGGCTCGCCGTGCGCGTTCTGCCCTGCGCTGCCGGGCGCGCACAGCCGGTAGCCGCGGCCGTACACCGTCTCCAGGTTCAGGCTGGCCGCACCGTGTTCATTCAGCTTCTTGCGGATGCGGCAGATGTGCATGTCGGCGCTGCGGCCACCATCGCTGGTGGCACTGCGCAGCGCTCGCGACATGGTTTCGCGCAGCACCAGTTCACCTGGCCGCGTGGCCAGCAGCAACAGCAGCTCGAACTGTTGGGCGGTCAACTCCAGCGACGCCCCTGCGACACCCGCCCAACCGCGCCGCACGTCGATGCGCAGCGGGCCCAGCGTGAACTCCGACGGGGCGTCGTCTGCGCCGGCGCCGGCGACCTCGATCAGTCGCCGCAGCTTCGCGGTGATGAGCCGGCTCGACGCGGGTTTCGGCACGATGTCGGTGGCCCCGGATTCGAGCCCCAGCAACTGGCCCCGTTCGTCCTGCGCATGCGACAGCAACAGCACCGGGCCGCGCGCCTTGCCGTGCAGCTTGCGCAGCACGTGAACGTAGCCGTCGCCGAAGCCGTCGGCGTCGAGCAGCAC
>JANNEI010000801.1:0-4475 GCA_031378565.1 Burkholderiales bacterium | reverse complement strand
TGGTGGTGCACCCGGCCGCCGGACACTGGTCGGGCACGCTGCTGAACGGGCTGCTGGCCCACCATGCCGGGGCGGCGAGCCTGCCGCGCGCCGGCATCGTGCACCGGCTCGACAAGGACACATCGGGCCTGATGGTGGTCGGCAAGACGCTGGTCGCAGTGACGGCCCTGGTGCGGGCGATCGCAGCCCGCACGGTGCATCGCCAGTACCTCGCGGTGGCACACGGCAGCGTGGCGTTGCGTCAGATGCAGATCGACGCGCCGGTGGGCCGCGATCCGCAGTCGCGCGTCCGCATGGCGGTGACGCCCTCGGGCAAACCGGCTCGCACCGATGTGGAGCTGGTCGCGCGGACGCATGATTTCAGTGCCGTCCGCTGCACGCTGCACACCGGCAGGACGCACCAGATCCGCGTGCACCTGGCATCGCGCGGACACCCGCTGGTGGGCGACATCGTCTACGGCGGTCGGCCGGCGCTCGGCATGCAGCGCCAGGCCCTGCATGCCACGCGGCTTGCCTTCGCCCACCCGTGCACCGACGAGGCGCTGGCTTTCGAGGTTCAGGCACCGGTCGATTTTGCCGCCGCGTGGTTGCAGGTCACAGGTTCTGCCTGAGCGCGGCCGACTTCGCTACAATCGCGGCAATTCCTTCCTGCAGACGCGACCGATCCCCGGACGATTGCGACCTTGAACGAAGACAGCCGTGCGACAGCTGAACCAGCGTGCACGAAGACGAGGGAGGGCGCAGATGCGTACCGAACCTCATGACCAACCGCTCGGCCACGCGGCGACAGGCTCGACCCAAGCCAACGCCACGACCGACGGATGACACCCGACGATGTGCCAGCAACGACTGGCCGAGGATGTGAACGGAGTTCATGAACACAACGGACGCAAAGCGCGTTCTTGAGACGGCGCTCATCTGCGCTCAACAGCCACTGGCCTTGCGCGACATGCGCACGCTGTTTGCTGATGAAGTGGGAGCCGACACCTTGAGGGCGCTGCTGGACGAATTGGTGCGCGACTGGGAGGGCCGCGGCGTTGAACTGGTGCCGCTGGCCAGCGGCTGGCGCTTCCAGAGCCGCCCCGAAATGCGCGAACACCTGGACCGGCTGAATCCCGAGAAGCCACCGAAATATTCGCGTGCGGTGATGGAAACGCTGGCAATCATTGCCTACCGTCAGCCCGTGACGCGCGGTGACATCGAGGACATTCGCGGCGTCACCGTGGCCACCCAGATCGTCAAGCAGCTCGAAGATCGCGGCTGGGTCGAAGCCATCGGCTACCGCGAGTCACCGGGCCGTCCGGCATTGCTGGCCACGACGAAGCATTTTCTGGACGACCTCGGCCTGACCAGCCTCGAACAGCTGCCACTTCTGAACGGCCCGGCAGCGGCACCCGACGCGCTCGGCGACGGACCGGGCGGTCAAGCGTCGTGGCTCGAAATGCAAGCCTCGCTGGCGCTCGCTGAACCCGCGCCCGACGACGCTGTGCAGGCGTCGAACGAGCCCAACTCCGCTCGCCTCGACGTCGCCACTGCCGAGTCGGCGCAAGACGGCGGCGTTCCTGAAATTACCGCGTCGTCCCCCGAAACATCTGAGTCCCAGGCACCCGCCGCTTCCATGGAATCCCACGCATGAACGCCAACCCCGACTCTGATCTGCCCGATGAGTCCTCCATGCCCGCCGATGCTGCCGATGCCGCCGACGCTGCGGCCAAGCCGGTGCGTCGGAAGCGCGCTGTCAAGGCAACGGTCGCCGATGACATGCAGGCAACCCCCGCCGATGCCGGTGAGCCGGCAACGACCGCGGATGCCACTGAGCCGGTCAAGCCGGCCCGCAAACGTCGGGCTGCCCCGGTGAAGGCAGATGAGGCATCGGCAATGCCGTCGGGCGAGGCTGCCTTGCCCATCGTCGACACGGCTCCCGAAACCGTGACCTTGGCGCAGGTTGAAGCCGCGCCGGAAGCCGCGGATGAATCGTCTGCGCAAACCGCCACGGCCGGATCAGAACAACAGGATCAAGCTGCGGGCGATGGCCCGCGTTCCGAACGCAGTCGCCGACGCGGCCGACGCGACCGGGGCCGCGGCGGCAAGGATCGCTTTGCCGGCGAAGGCGAAGCGCCGAATGCTGAAGTGGCGGTTGCTGGCGCCGATCTGGACGACGATGACGAGCCGGTTGCCGAGATCGACGACACGCCTGCCGTTCCGCCGCAAGAGGCCGGTGAGGTGTTTGCCCAGGTCTTGTCCGGTGAGTTCGACGTGGTCGAAGAGGTGCCCGCGTCGGAGCCCGCCGCTCCGCCGAAGCGCGTGCTGGCAGCCGAGCCCGAAGCGCCGAAGTTGCACAAGGTGCTGGCGCAGGCGGGCGTGGGCTCGCGACGCGACATGGAACAGTGGATTGCCGACGGGTTGGTCACGGTCAATGGCCAGCCCGCGCACACCGGGCAACGCATCTCCTTCGGCGACCAGATCAAGGTCAACGGCAAGCCGGTGCGCGTGCGCATCGTGCCACCACCCCCGCGCATCATTGCGTACCACAAGCCGGCCGGCGAAGTCGTCACCCATGACGACCCCGAGCACCGGCCGACGGTGTTCCGCCGCCTGCCGCGGCTGCAGCAAGGCAAGTGGCAGTCGGTCGGCCGTCTCGACCTGAACACCGAAGGCCTTCTGCTTTTCACCAACTCCGGCGAACTGGCAAACCAGTTGATGCACCCGCGCTTCGGCGTCGAACGCGAATACGCGGTCCGCGTGCTCGGCCGGCTCGACGAATCCTCGAAGTCGCAGTTGCTCGAAGGCGTCAACATCGAAGGGCAGACGGCCTGTTTCCAATCGATCGAAGACGGCGGCGGCGAAGGCACCAATCACTGGTACCGCGTGGTCATCACCGAAGGGCGCAACCGCGAGGTGCGCAAGCTTTTCGACTCGGTCGAACTCACGGTGAGCCGGCTGATCCGCATTCGCTACGGCACCGTCGTGTTGCCGCGTGGCTTGAAGCGTGGTGTGTGGGTGGACCTCGAAGACGGCGACGTTCGCGCGATCCGCAGGCTGGCTGCGCCGGCTGGCACGGGCGAAGTACGCCCTGATCGCAACAGCAACCGCGACGCGCCGCGCGACGGCCGGGGTCGTCCGAACCCGCGCAACGAGCAGCGCGCCGAGCCTAGAGGCGAGCCACGCGGCGACGCCAGGCCGCCGCGCAGCGAGCCCCGCAATGAGCCACGCAACGACAGGGGCCCACGCAACGGCCCGAAAGACCGGTTCCAGAACGGCGCTCCGAGAGACGCGGTGCCGCAGCAGGAGCGCAGCCTGCCGGTGAACCGGGCTGAAACCGATCCGGACTTCGAGGAAGAGATCGACCACTCGCGCATTCCGAACCCGCTCGAACAGACCTTCGACAAGCGGTTCGTGCAGAACCCGCGCACTCCCGCCGGCGGACGCGGCTTCGGGCGTGGCGGCGGTGGCTTCGGCACTGGCGGAAGCGGCCAACACGCGGGCGGCCCGAAAGCCAAGCCTGGCGCACCGCGCGAACCCGATCCGATGCAGACCTCGACCGGCTACATCGGTGGCGATGCGTTCCACCGCAAGGGCAATCGTGGCGGTGGCGGCGGTGGCGGAAACCGCAGTGGTGGCGGTGGCTTCGGTGGGGGTGGTGGCGGCTTCGGTGGCGGTGGTGGACGCCGCGGCCGCTGACGTCGTTTCGGGGGCAGGCGCGTCACATGCGCACGCTACAATTCAAAGCTTTGCCAAGACACTGACTCAGGACATAAATTCATGGCGCTCGAACGAACTCTCTCGATCATCAAACCCGATGCCGTTGCCAAGAACGTGATCGGCCAGATCTATGCCCGATTCGAGGCCGCTGGGCTGAAGGTGGTGGCCGCGCGCATGGCTCACCTGTCGCGTGGTGACGCCGAGGCGTTCTACGCAGTTCACAAGGCCCGTCCGTTCTTCAACGACCTGGTTGCTTTCATGATCTCGGGGCCGGTGATGATCCAGGCCCTCGAAGGGGAAGGCGCGATTGCCAAGAACCGCGACCTGATGGGTGCCACCGACCCGAAGAAAGCCGAGAAGGGCAGCATCCGGGCCGACTTTGCCGACAGCATCGACGCCAACGCGGTGCACGGTTCGGACGCGGCTGAAACGGCTGCGGTCGAGATCGCGTTCTTCTTTCCGGGCATGAACGTCTACAGCCGCTGAAGCACTCCTTCGACTTCGGCGACGGGGTTGAAACGAGAGCCCGTGCCATGAACGCCGTCAACCTGCTCGATTTCGATCTGCAAGGGCTGACGGCGTTTTGCCAGCAGCTCGGGGAGAAGCGTTTTCGGGCGACCCAGCTGTTCCGTTGGATCCATCAAAAGGGCGCATCGGACTTCTCGCAGATGTCCGATCTGGCCAAGTCGCTGCGCGACAAACTCGGCGGCGTCGCTCACGTGAGCCCGTTGCGGGTGGCCAGTGAGCAAGCGTCGGCTGACGGCACCATCAAG
>JANNEI010000795.1:0-2721 GCA_031378565.1 Burkholderiales bacterium | reverse complement strand
GCCGGCGATGGGTTTGGCCATGAAGGTGGCGAACATGTCGTGCCGCATGGCGGCCTCGCGCACCGTGCGCTTGAAGAAGAACACTTCGTCGGCCAGGCCCAGCGGGTGGTCGTGGAAGAAGTTGATTTCCATCTGCCCGGCACCGACCTCGTGGATCAGCGTGTCCACGTTCAGCTCCATCTTTTCGCAGTAGTCGTACACGTCCTCGAACAGCGGGTCGAACTCGTTCACCGCGTCGATGGAATAGGCCTGACGCGAGGTCTCGGCCCGGCCGCTGCGGCCGATTGGCGGCTTCAGCGGAATGTCGGGGTCGGTGTTGCGGGCGACCAGGTAGAACTCGAGTTCGGGTGCCACCACCGGCTCCCAGCCTTCGGCGGCGTACAGGTCGCAAATGCGCCGCAATACCGAGCGCGGCGCATACGGCACCAGCTTGCCATGGCGGTCGTAGCAGTCGTGGATGACCTGCGCCGTCGGGTCGGTGGCCCAGGGCACGATGCGCACCGTGCTCGGGTCGGGTTGCAAATGCATGTCCAGGTCGTTCGGACTGATCACGTCGTAGTACGGCCCTTCTTCCGGGAACTCGCCGGTCACGCCCATTGCCACCACGGCTTCGGGCAGGCGCATGCCGCGGTCTTCGGTGAATTTTTCGCGCGGCAAAATTTTGCCGCGCGCCACGCCGGTGAGGTCGGGCACGAGGCACTCGATCTCGGTGACGCGGTGGTCGTCGAACCACTGCTCCATGTCGCTGAAGGTGAACTTGCTTTTGTCTGCCATGACACTGCCCTGAGAATTTAGCTGCCGCCGTGCTGCGGCTTGAGGATTCGGAACCGATTTCGCGAATTTCGCGTGCCTGCCCGCCTAGAGGTCGGGGTCGCGCTCGCGCTCGGCTTCTGTTTCTCTGTGGCGATCGCGGTAGGACTGGCAGGCCGCCCCGAACGCCTTCAGCAGCCGCATCGACACAACGTTGCTGGCGGCCTGCCACTCCGGGTGCCACTGCACGCACAGGTTGAAGGCCTTGGCCTCCGGCATCGAAAAAGCCTCGACCAGGCCGTCGGGGGCCCGGGCTTCAACGCGCAAGCCCGCGGCCAGCCGGTTGACGCCCTGGCCGTGCACCGAGTTGACCTCGAACGGTGCCTTGCCGAGCACCGACTCCAGAACGCCGCCGGGCACCACGTTGACGGTGTGCGCCAGCCCGTAGGCCACGGCGGCGGGTGCGTCCCTGGCCGCGCGGTGGTCGTGCTGACCGGGCACTTCCTGCACCGCCTGGTGCAGGCTGCCGCCGAGCGCGACATTGGTTTCCTGGAACCCGCGGCAAATGGCCAGCAGCGGGATGCCGCGCTCGAGCACACGGGGAATCAGCGGCAGGGTGGAGGCATCGCGCTCGAGGTCGAGCGGCAACGCGTCGTCGTGCACGGCTTCACCGAAATGGCTCGGGTGCACGTTGGACGGCGAGCCGGTCAGGAAGACGCCGTCGGCCAGAGCCAGCCACTGCTCCCATTCGTCCGCCGCGACCGCAGGCAACACGATCGGCAGGCAGCCCGCCAGGCGCACCGCGTCGATGTACTTCTTGCCCGCCACATGGAAAGGATGCTCGCCGAGCATGCGGTTGCAGGCCGGCACCAGCACGATGGGTTTTCGAGTCACAGCATGTCCCTCAGCCGGTAGTAGGCCATGCCCGCCACCAGCGCCGGTGTGCGCAGCCAGCGCCCGCCAGGGAAGGGCCGATGGCGCAGGCGCGAGAAGGTGTCGAAGCGCCGCGCGTCACCGTCGATCGCCTCGGCGACCAGCTTGCCGGCCAGACCGGTCAGCGCCAGGCCGTGCCCGGAAAACCCCTGCAAGTAATAGATGTTGGCCGAAGCAGTTCCCGTGCCGGACGACGCCCCGGTCGGGAGGCGACCGAAGTCGGGTGCGCGGTTCATGGAAATGTCGACGAAGCCGCCCCACGAAAACTCCACCGGCGTGTTCTTCAACTGCGGGAAGGTGGCGGCCATGCGCCGCTGCATGCTGGCCTCCAGGTTGCGCGGCGTGGCGGTGCTGTAGCTGACGCGGCCGCCGTAGAGCATGCGGTGGTCGGGCGTGGGGCGAAAGTAGTCGAGCACGAAGTTGGTGTCGCACACGGCCGACATCGATGGCACCAGCGAGCGCGCCAGTTCGGGCTGCATCGCCTCGGACGCCACGATGTAGGTGCCGACCGGCATGATGCGCGGCTCGAGCATCGGTGCCACGCCTTGCAGGTACACATTGCCGGCCAGCAGCACGTGCGAGGCGCGCACTTCGCCGTGCGCCGTGCGAAGCCGGGCCGTGCTGCCGGGCACCAGTTCGGTGACGGCGGAGTTCTCGAAGATGCGCACACCGAGTTGCGCGGCGGCATGCGCCAAGCCCAGGCTGTACTTGAGCGGGTTCAGGTGGCCGGACAGGCCGTCGTGCACGCCGCTGTGAAAGCGTTCGCTGGCAATCCACTGCGCCATGTCGCGCGGGTCGATCCAGCGCGTCTCGAACCCGTAGTGCGTTTGCATGTGGGCTTGCCACGTTTGCAGCAACTTGGCTTTGCGTGCGTTCACGGCCAGCGACAGGTAGCCCGCCTGCCAGTCGCAATCGATGCCGAAGCGCGCGCGTCGCTGGTGAATCAGCGATATCGCTTCCAGCGTCATCGCCCAGACGCGGCGCGCTTCCGACATGCCCAACTGGGCTTCGATGGTGGATTGGTCGCAGGCCAGACCC
>JANNEI010000770.1:0-6766 GCA_031378565.1 Burkholderiales bacterium | reverse complement strand
GATGTCGGCCGTGATCTGCGCCATGCCGCGCTGGATGTCGGCGTGGTCGGCGGCGCTGATGATTGCCTGCGCGTGCAGCATCTCGGCGTGCGCGAGCGAGCCGGCGATGTCGGCCTGCCACAGCCGCTGGTCGAACGACACGCTGGCGGTGTAGCGCTTCACCAGCTCGCTCATCGGCTCCGAGAACAGCGCCGACCAGCCTTTGGATTTTGTGTCGAGGGGATTGGCAGACATGGCGTGGTCGCGCAACAGTTTCGAGGGCGTGTTTTGAAGGTGACTGCCTGAGTTGGTGACAATGCGGCAGCGCCTTGATTCTATCGACGCCCCTTCACCACATGACCCAGCGCGACGACCACGCCGACAGCAGCTTCCAGTCCACCGCCAGCCGCCCGGCCAGCCTGTGGCCGGAATCGACACGCTCGGCAGATTTGCGCAGCAGCGTGTTCGGCAGCACCGGGTTCGATCCGGCCTTCCCGGCACGCGCCGCCGCGCCGTCGGTATTCGACGTCTGCCATGTGGGCGTGGTGTTGCGCGCCCTGCTGTTCGTGCACGCGGTGGTGGCGGTGGGCGTGCTGTTTGTGGCGAGCAGCGTGTCCGCCTGGCTGACGCTGTTCGCAGCCGGCTCGGGCATGGCGCTGCCTGGCGTGTTGCTTTGGTTGCTGGTGGCCTGCGCCTGCAGGCGTCCGCTGGCGCGCTTGACGGGGGCCGCGCCCTGGGTGGCGGCCATGGGCCTGGGCGCAGTCAGCGGGTTGGCGGGTTTCGGGCTGGGCTGGCTGACGGGTGCCGATGGGCTGGACGCCAGCCGCTGGCTGGCGCCGGCGCTGGCCGGTGCGGGCATGGCCGGCGCGGTCTACCACTGGCTGCGTTTGCGTGCCAAGGCGCAGTTGCCCGCCGACACCACGGCCCAGTTGGCCGAATTGCAAAGCCGCATCCGCCCGCACTTTCTGTTCAACACGCTCAACACCGCGCTCAGCCTGGTGCGCCACGACCCTCTGCGTGCCGAGGGCGTGCTGGAAGACCTGGCCGAGCTCTTTCGCGTGGCACTGACCGACAACGGCGAGGCCGTCACGCTCGACGAGGAGGTGGAACTGGCGCGCCGCTACCTGGCCATCGAGCAGATTCGTTTCGGCAGCCGCTTGCGGATCAGCTGGGAGCTGGACGCCGCTGCGGGTGCGGCCCGCGTGCCGCCGCTGCTGTTGCAGCCGCTGGTCGAAAACGCCGTGCGCCACGGTGTGGAGCCGGCGCTGGACGGCGGCATGATCCGCATCCGCACTCAGGTCAAGCTGGGCCGCGTGGTGGTGTCGATCGCCAACACCGTGTCCGAGGCTGAGGGCAACCCCGGCCACGGCATGGCGCTGGCCAACGTGCGCGAACGGCTGCGCCTGATGCACGACGTGGCGGCGCAGTTCGACGCCCAACTCGACCGCGGCGTGTTTCGGGTGCAGATCGTGGTGCCGTTGTGATCACGCCGATCGGCTTGCGCGCGCTCATCGTCGACGACGAGGAACTCGCGCGGTTGCGCCTGCGGGCACTGCTGGGCGAGTGCCCCGATCCCCGTGCCGAGGTTGTCGGCGAAGCGGCCAACGCGGCACAGGCGCTGGTCTGGCTGGCGACGAACGAATGCGACCTGCTGCTGCTGGACGTGCGCATGCCGGGCCGCGACGGCTTGCAGCTGGCCGAACAACTGCGCACGCAGGCGCGCCCGCCGGCCGTGGTGTTCGTCACCGCGCACGCCGAGCACGCGCTGAAGGCCTTCGACCTGGACGCCGTCGACTACCTGACCAAGCCGGTGCGCCGCGAGCGCTTGCAAGCTGCCCTGCAACGCGTGGCACAGCGGCTGGCCTTGCAACAGGCGATGCCTGCATCTGCGGCGGCTGTGCCCGTGGCACCCGCGCCGGTGATCGTCGTCAGCGACCGCGGCCGCATCGTTCGCGTGCCGGTGGCCGATGTGCTGTACCTGAAGGCCGAGTTGAAGTACGTGACCTTGCGCACCGCCGAACACACCTATGTGCTCGACGATTCGCTGGGCGACCTGGAGCAGCGTCTGGTGCACCAGCAGGACCAGCGCTTCATCCGCGTGCACCGCAACGCCCTCGTCGCGCACAAGGCCGTGCGTGCACTGGAGCGCCGCGTGCTGGCCGATGCGGACGAAGACGGCGGCGAACGCGAACCCGGCGAAGGCTGGGCCGTGCGCGTGGCCCCGGTCGACGAGTGGCTGGCGGTGTCGCGCCGCCAGGTGGCGGCGGTGCGTGAGGCGCTGGCTGCGGGCGGGGTCTGAAACTGCCGCAAGGCCGAAGAACCCGCCTGCGCTGGTCAGACCTTGCTGCGACGCCGTGCCACGAAGCCGAGGGCGCCCAGGCCGGCCAGCATCAGCGCGTAGGTCTCGGGTTCAGGCACCGCATTCACCGCGGTCAGGCCGATGACGTTGTTGTTGGCACCGATCGAGCCCTTCAGGGACAGCGCGCCCGTGGCCAGGTCGATGGCGTACAGGTTCTCGCGCCACGACACGAAGGCCTCGCCGCTGGCGGCGATGTCGAAGCCCGATGCGCTGTTCACGCCGAACGAAACGCCGCCCAGCGTCAGGTCGCCGACCTTGGTCAGCACACCGCCGGCAAAGGCGTTCTTGTTGACGAACAGGGCGTCGCTGGCCGCGTCGATGTAGTACAGCGACAGGTTGGCGGACACCGAGCCCACCATGTTGTTGTTGTACGCAGCGCCGATCACGTCCAGCGCACCGCCGCCGTCGGCACGGCTGAGCGCGGTGTTGTTGCCGGTCACGCCGGTGCCGAAGTTGAAGGCGCGGTTGCTGTTGGGCGACGCGCCGTTGCCGATCACGCGCAGGTTGTTGTTGGCCGGGTTCCAATCGACCTCGTAGCTCACGCCCGGCGTCAGGGCGGGCACCACGCCCATCGCGAACGCGGTGGCCGCACCGGTGGCGGCGTTCAGCGCGTACAGGTTGCCCAGGCTGCCCAGCCCGTAGAGCTGCATGTTGGGGTTGCGGTAGTCGATGCTGATGATGCTTTCGCCCATCGCCAGGTTGGTGATGGCGGCGCTGCTGACCACGGCTGGCGCGCTGCTGTTGAGGGTCAGCAGTTCGTTCTTGTCGGTCAGCCCGACAAGGGTGACCGCCGCTGCGGGCGCGCTGGCGAGGGCAGCCATCAGCGCGGCTGCGACGGCGATCGCCGTGCCGGTTCGTTCAAGTTTGAATTTCATGTGGACTCCTGGGGTGTGGTGGTGTCGGTGCTGCCGCGTGGCGGAACCCCGCGGCTGCGAATCGCTACGCAGTCGCCGCACAGGCGGATGCACCTGCGCCGCACCCATCCCATGAACTAGGGGGCTCAGCCGGTATTGCGCAAACCCGCCGCCACGCCGTTGATCGAGATGTGAATGCCGCGCTTCATCCGCTCGACGCCGGGCTCGCCCTCTTTGCTTTGGCGATAGCGGCGCATCAGCTCTACCTGCAGGTGGTTCAGCGGGTCGAGGTAGGGGAAGCGGTGCTCGATGGAGCGGGCCAGCGACGGGTTGGTGGCCAGCCGCTGGCTTTCGCCGGTGATCAACGACAGCGCGTCGTTGGTGCGCTGCCATTCGGCCTCGATCAGCTTGAAGATGCGCTTGCCGAGCTTCTTGTCCTCGACCAGCTCGACGTAGCGCGCCGCGATGGCGAGGTCGCTCTTGGCGATCACCATGTCGAGGTTGGACATCAGGGTGCGGAAGAACGGCCACTGCCGGTGCATGCGCTGCAGCAGCTTCAGCTTGTCGCTGCGCAGCGCCGCGTCGCGGCCGAGAAAACTCTCTACCGCGGAACCGAAACCGCACCAGCCCGGCAGCGCCACGCGGCACTGGCCCCAGCTGAAGCCCCAGGGAATGGCGCGCAGGTCTTCGATGGCGCGCGTCGCCTTTCGCGAGGCCGGGCGCGAGCCGATGTTGAGTTCGGCGATCTCGCGGATCGGCGTGGCGCTGAAGAAGTAGTCGGTGAAGCCGGGCGTCTCGTAGACCAGCTTGCGGTAAGCCGCCATGCTGGCTTCGCTGAGCGCGCCGGCGGCGTCCAGGAAACTCTTCGGCGCGCTTTGCGTCGGGTGCAGCAGGGTCGCTTCCAGCGTGGCCGCCACCAGCGTTTCCAGGTTGCGCCGGCCGATCTCCGGGTGGGAGTATTTGGATGCGATCACCTCGCCCTGCTCGGTCAGGCGAATCTGCCCGTTCACCGTGCCCGGAGGTTGCGCCAGGATGGCCTGGTAGCTCGGGCCGCCGCCGCGCCCCACCGTGCCGCCGCGGCCGTGGAACAGCCGCAGCCTGATGCCGTGGTCGCGCCCCAGTTCGCTGAACAGCGCCACCAGCGACACCTCGGCGCGGTACAGCTCCCAGCTGCTGGTGAAGCTGCCGCCGTCCTTGTTGCTGTCGCTGTAGCCCAGCATGATGTCCTGTTCGCTGAAGTCGCCCAGGCGCGATCGCTGCATCAGCTGCGCGATTCCGGGCAGCGCATAGAAGCTGCGCATGATCGGCTCGGCGTTGCGCAGGTCGCCAATGGTTTCGAACAGCGGCGACACGATCAGGTCCGTCACCGCCGAGTCGTCCAGCGTGCCGCGCAGCAGCCCGACTTCCTTCAACAGCACGAACACCTCCAGCAGGTCGCTCACGTCTTCGGTGTGAGAAATGATGCAGTGGCGAATCGCGTTGCGCCCGTGGCGCTGCAGCATGTCGAGCGCGGCCTCGAAGATCGCCAGCTCGCCTCTGGCCAGTTCGCTGTAGCTGGCGGCGCGTACCCGCAGCGGCCGCGCGTCGTTCAGCAGGCGCATCAGCAGGGCGCGGCGCTGCGGCTCGGCCAGCGCGCTGTAGTCCGCTTCGAGCTTTGCCACACGCAGCAGCTCGGCCACCACGGCTTCATGCTTGTCGGAACTCTGGCGCAGGTCGACCGTGGCGAGGTGAAAGCCGAACACCTGCACCGCGCGCATCAGCGGTTGCAAACGGGGCGCGGTCAACGCGCGCGCATGGTGGGTGTTGAGCGAGGTTTCGATGATGCGCAGGTCGGCCAGAAAATCTTCGGCCGATCGGTACGCGTTCTGCGGGGCCACGGCGTGGCGCAGCGCCTCGGTGCCGGTGAGGGCCTGCAGGCTGGCGGCCAGCCGCGCGTACATGCCGATCAGGGCACGTCGATACGGCTCGTCTTCGCGGTGGGCGTTGTGGTCGGGCGAGCTGGCCGCCAGCTGCGCCATCTCGGGCGTCACCGACGCCAGCGTGGCCGAGATCGACAGCTCGGCCCCCAGCTCGTGCACCTCGGTCAGGTAGAAGCGCAGCACCGTTTCGGACTGGCGCGACAAGGCCATGCGCAAGGTGTCGGCGGTGACGAAAGGGTTGCCGTCGCGGTCGCCGCCGATCCAGTTGCCCATGCGGAAGAACGAGGCGATCGGGTGGCCGGGCAGGGCGGCTTCGATGTCGCGGTACAGGCGCGGAATCTGCCGCAGGAAGGTTGCGTGGTAGTAGCTCAGCGCGTTCTCGATTTCGTCCGCCACGGTGAGCTTGGCGGTGCGCAGCATGCGCGTTTGCCACAGCTGTGTCACGCGCGCCCGCAGCAGCGCCTCGTTCTCGGCCCGGTCGGGGTCGGTGCGCAGCGCGTCGCGGCGTTCCACCAGCTCGGCAATCGCGCGCTCGGCGTCGAGGATGCTCTTGCGCTGCACTTCGGTCGGGTGCGCGGTGAGCACCGGCGAGATGTGCGCGTGCGCCAGCGTGCGGGCGATGTCGGCGGCGCGGATGTCGGCCTTGGCGAGCCGCTCGAAGCTCATCGCCAGCGAGCCCTCGTGCAGATGGCCCTGGCTCTCGTGGTGGTCGCGCCGGCGCACGTGGTGGCGGTCTTCGGCGATGTTGGCCAGGTGCGAGAAGTAGCTGAAGGCGCGGATCACGCTCACGGTCTGGTCGCCCGACAGGTTTTTCAGCAGCCGGTCCAGCGCGCGGCCCGCCTGCGCATCGCTCTTCAGGCGATACGCCACCGACAGCTGGCGCACCCGTTCGATCAGCTCGAAGGCCTCCTTGCCCTCCTGCTCGCGAATCACGTCGCCCAGGATGCGGCCCAGCCGGCGGATGTCGTCGACCAGCGGGCGGTTCTTTTCCGCAGCGTCGCTGGAAGCGGTGCGGGGCGCGGAGGTGGCCGTGCTGCGAGCGGGTTTGCGAGCGGTCGTTCGAGCAGACATGGCGTGCCTTCGTGTAATTTGATTACAGGTTTTCGATCGTATCAGCGGGCTGGGTTACGCACCCGCGCCAACGCTGCTGCAAGAGACGGGCCTGCTAGCATTGTTCACATGAGCATTTCCATCACCATCGCAACGCGTGAAAGTCGCCTCGCCCTGTGGCAGGCCGAGCATGTGCGCGACCTGCTGCAACAGCGTTTCGGCATGCAGGTCAGCCTGCTGGGCATGACCACCCGCGGCGACCAGATTCTTGACCGCAGCCTGTCCAAGGTCGGTGGCAAGGGGCTGTTCGTGAAGGAGCTGGAAGCCGCCCTCGAAGACGGCCGCGCGCAACTGGCGGTGCACTCGTTGAAAGACGTGCCGATGGACCTGCCCGAAGGCTTCGAGCTGGCCGCGGTGCTGGCGCGCGAAGACCCGCGCGATGCCTTCGTCTCGAACCGCTTCGCTTCGCTTGCCGACCTGCCGCAGGGCGCGCTGGTGGGCACGTCCAGCCTGCGCCGGGTGGTGCAACTGCGGGCGCTGCGGCCCGACCTGCGCATCGACCCCCTGCGCGGCAACCTCGACACCCGGCTGCGCAAGCTCGACGA
>JANNEI010000723.1:0-6263 GCA_031378565.1 Burkholderiales bacterium | reverse complement strand
TTCCAGGTTCACAGCCACCTGATCCGGACCATCGGCGGCAGCAGCCGGGTCGTCGAAGTGCGCGCCGAATACATGCCGGTGGTCGATCTGGGGCGGGTCTTCAACGTGCCGCGCTTGGGCGACGCGGCCGAGGGCGGCGGGATCATGGTCGTCGTCGAAGCCGAGGGTGGCCGCATCGCCTTGCTGGTCGACGAGTTGATCGGCCAGCAGCAAGTGGTCGTGAAAAACCTCGAAGCCAATTACCGCAAGGTGCACGACGTTTCGGGCGCGACGATTCTGGGCGACGGCCGGGTAGCCTTGATCCTCGACGTGGCCAGCCTAGTGCGCCACTCGCGCCACTGAAGTGCTGCCATGCCCCGCCTGAACCCGACATCCACCCCGACTTATTTTCGAGCACCGCGATGAACCTGAACCTGACCCAAACAATGCGCCGTTTCACCATCCGCACCCGCATGCTGGGCACCGTGGCGCTGGTGGCCCTGGCCTTGCTCGCGGTGGGCGGGGTCGGCCTGGGCGCGCAGCTTCATGCGCGCTCCGTCAGCGCGGCCTTCGTCGCCGAGGAGTTCGCCGCGATGACGCAGATCGCCCAGTTGCGGGCCCTGATGAGCACGCTGCGCCTGCACGAAAAGGACATGATCATCCAGTACGAAAACGCCGTCGAGGTGTCGAAGGCGAAAGACGCCTGGACCCAGACGCTGGCGCAGATCCACCTGTCGGCGGCCTCCCTCGTGAAGGTGCTGCCCGGCGAAGCCGATCGCGCCAAGGTGACGGCCGCGATGGCGCGGATGGAGACATTCAAGAACGGCTTCCTGCCGGTGGCGCGTCAGCTCGTGGGCATGGGTTTCGACTCGGCCCGCGTGGCCGCAGCGGTGATGGCCCGCGCCCAGGGCGACTACGACGCAGCGCAGGGCCTGCTGGAAGCGCTGGCCGCACAGCTGCAAAGCGCCAGCGCCGCCGGCGAGCAACGCATGCTGCAGACCTCGAACCTGGTGCTGGCCTTGCTGGCTGGCTCGGCGCTGCTGACGCTGCTCATCATCACGCCGCTGACGCTGATGAACATGCGCTCGATCTGCAAGCCGATCGAGGACGCCGAACTGCTGGCCGACGCGATCGCCCAGGGTGACCTGAGCGAGCGCCAGATCGACACCCGCGGCCAGGACGAAGCGGCCCGGCTGTTGCGGCGGCTGGCCGAGATGCAGGCGTCGCTGCGCCGGATGGTGCAGCAGATGCGGCTGTCCACCGACAGCATTTCGACCGCGTCGGACGAGATCGCGGCGGGCAACACCGACCTGAGCCAGCGCACCGAGCAGACGGCGGCCAACCTGCAGCAGACCGCGTCTTCGATGGAACAGTTGACGGGCACGGTGCGCCAAAGCGCCGACTCGGCGCGCCAGGCAAACCAGCTGGCGTCTTCAGCCGCCGAGGTGGCTGCGCGCGGCGGCGCGGTGGTGGCCGAGGTGGTCAGCACGATGCATCAGATCAATGCCAGTTCGCGCAAGATCGCCGACATCGTCGGGGTCATCGACGGGATCGCGTTTCAGACCAACATCCTGGCGCTGAATGCGGCGGTGGAAGCAGCCCGCGCCGGTGAGCAGGGCCGCGGCTTTGCGGTGGTGGCCGCTGAGGTGCGCAGCCTGGCGCAACGGTCTGCACAGGCCGCCCGCGAGATCAAGGACCTGATCGGTGCCAGTGTGGAGAAGGTGGACTCGGGCTCGAAGCTCGTGGCCGACGCAGGCCAGACGATGCAGGAGATCGTGGGCTCGGTGCAGCGGGTCTCGGACATCATCGGCGAGATCACGGCGGCGGCTTCGGAGCAGAGCGACGGCATCGTGCAGGTGAACACGTCGGTGAATCAGCTGGACCAGATGACGCAGCAGAACGCCGCCCTGGTCGAGCAATCGGCCGCGGCGGCAGAGAGCTTGAAGGAGCAGGCGGCCAAGCTGCATCAGGTGGTCGCGACCTTCAAGCTCGACAACACCGAACCGCAAGACCCGGCAGTGCAAGCCGCGCCGCCGATGCTCGCCCACGCGCGCGGCAGCAGTCATGCGGGCAGCGCGAACGGCTTCGCTGCAGGCCACAGTTCCTACCCGCCGCGGCAACCGCCACGGCTGGGCGCGCTGACCCCGGAGCCAACGCCGCCCACGCTGCGCCGCGTCGTCGCCAGGTCCGCTGCGTTTGCAGCCGCCCCGAAGGCGGCAACGGCGCTGTCGGCAGCCCAGCCCGCGGCCACCGACGACGCCGAGTGGGAAACCTTTTGAAGCCGCATCGAAACCCGTCCCCCCGAGGAACACCATGAACATGATTTCCGACGCCACCCACGTGGCCCGCGCCGAGGCGGCCCGCGCCCACACCCGGATGGGCGGCGAATTCCTGACCTTCCGGCTGGGGGCCGAGGAGTACGGCATCGACATCCTGCGGGTGCAGGAGATCCGCTCGTACGAAGCACCGACGCGGATCGCCAACGCACCGCCCTTCCTGAAGGGCGTGGTCAACCTGCGCGGCGTCATCGTGCCGATCGTCGACCTGCGCCTGAAGCTGTCGTGCGAGACGGCCGAATGCAACGCCTTCACGGTGGTGATCGTGCTGAACGTGCGCGGGCGCATCGTGGGTGCCGTGGTCGACTCGGTGTCGGACGTGCTGGAACTGAGCCGCGACGCGATCAAGCCCGCACCGCAACTGAACTTCAGCGTGGACACCAGCTTCATCACCGGCATCGGCACCGTCAACGACCGGATGCTGATCCTGATGGACATCGAGGCGCTGATGAGCAGCGCCGACATGGGCCTGATCGACAACGGCGCGCCGTGACCTGCGGTGAGATGCGGATCCTGCTGCCGATGATCCAGCGCCCTGGTCGAGCAGTCGGCCTTGGGGCGCTCAATCGGCCGCTGCACTGCGCAGCGTCTGCATCACCGGGCGCTTGAGCACATCGCGCAGGCCCCACCAGCCGGCGGCGAGGGCCAGCAACGCACCGGCCACGGCACCGGCCAGCGGCACCAGCGGTGACGGGTTCCAGCTGAACTCGAACACATATCGCGCCAGCGCCCAGCCCACCGCGCTGGCCGCGATGGACGCCAGCACACCGGCCAGCGCGCCGACCCCCAGCAACTCGGCGCGCTGCACCTGCGCCAGCAATTTGCCGCTGGCACCGAGCGCGCGCATGACGGCAAATTCGCGCGTGCGCGCCTCGCGCGTGGCGGTGACGGCGGCGAACAGCACCACCAGGCCGGCGGCCAGCGTGAAGCCGAACAGGAATTCGACGGCGCGCACCACCTGGTCGAGCACGCGCTGGATCTGGCCGATCGAGGCCGAGATGTCGATGTTGGTGATGTTCGGAAATTCGCGGCTCAGCGTGTTGTCGAAACTGGCGCTCTTGCCCGCGGCGGCGTCCGCCCCACGCTCCGGTGGCGCACGGAATGCGGCGATGTAGGTGACCGGCGCGTCCTGCATCTGCGCGGTCGGAAACATCACGAAGAAGTTGACGCGCATCGAACCCCAGTCGACCTTGCGCAAACTGGTGATGCGGCCTTCGGCGCTCTGCCCGGCCAGGTCGAAACGCAGCGTGTCGCCGAGCTTGAGGTTCAGCGACTGCGCCAGTCCCTCTTCCACGCTCAGGCCGCCGGCCTCGTCCGGCGTCCACACCCCGCCGCTGACGATGTTGTGCGGCGGCAGTTGCGCGCCGTGGCTGAGGTTGAACTCGCGGTCGACCAGCCGCTTGGCACGGTCGTCGGTCATCTCCTCGGGCTTCACCGTCTTGCCGTTGATGGCGATCAGCCGGCCGCGGATCATCGGGTACCAGTCGAACTGGGTCACGCCGCCTTCGGTCAACCGCGCCTTGAAGGCGTCGCCCTGCTCTGGTTGCACGTTGATTACGAAGCGGTTCGGCGCGTCCGGCGGCGTCGCCTTGCGCCAGCTGTCGATCAGGTCGGTGCGCAGCAACACCAGCAGCACCAGCGCCAGCAGGCCCACGCTCAGCGCCGACACCTGAAGCACCGCAAAGGCGGGCCGCGCCGCGATCTGCCGGGTGGCCAAAACCAGCCATCGCGGCGCGCGCGATTCGGGCACCGCACGTTGCAACACCGTCACCGCGATCCAGCTGCACAGCGCGAACAGCGCCACCGCGGCCGCGAAGCCGCCGACCGCGATCAGGCCCAGCTTGAGGTCGCTGGACACCGCCAGCAACAGCGCCACGAAACCCAGCCCGCCCGCGGCCAGCACCACGATGGAGGCCGGCTTGAGCGCACCCATGTCGCGGCGGATCACGCGCAGCGGCGGCACCTGCGCCAGTTGCAGCACCGGCGGCAGGCCGAAGCCCAGCAGCAAGGTGAAGCCGACGCCGATGCCGAACAGCGCTGGCCACAAGGTGGGCGCGGGCAGCGACGCATCGACCAACCCGGCCAGCAGCAGCACGAAGACGAAGTGCACCGCAAACCCCAGCACCACGCCGGCCACGCTGGCCAACAGGCCGACCAGCGCAAACTCGACGCCGTATTGCAGCGCGATGGTGCGTTGCGGCTGGCCCAGCACGCGCAGCATGGCGCAGTCGTCGAGGTGGCGGCTGGCGAAATCACGCGAACCGATGCCCACCGCCACCGCCGCCAGCAAGGCGGCCAGCAAGGCCACGAGGTTGAGGAATTTCTCGGCGCGGTCCAGCGTCTGCCGCATCTCGGGACGCCCGGCTTCCAGTGATTCGACGCGGATGCCGCGCAGCGACTGGGCCTTGATCTGCGCCTCGGCCCAGGCCGTGAAGGCGCTGACCACGCTGTCGCGCCCGGCCCGGTCGGCGACGGCCAGCCGGTAGGTGATGCGGCTGGCGGGCTGCACCAGCGCAGTGGCAGCGAGGTCGGCCTGGTTCAGCATCACGCGCGGCGCAAAGCTCATGAAGCCGGCACCCCGGTCGGGCTCGATGACGATGACTTGCGCGATGCGCAGGCCGGCGTCGCCGAGCAGCAGCGTGTCGCCCACCTTCAGGCCGATGGCGTCGAGCAGGGCCGCGTCGACCCACACGCTGCCTTTGTCAGGGGCGCGCACGACGTTGGCCTCGGTGCTGCCCGGGCCGGTGCTCAGGCGCATCTGGCCCCGCAGCGGGTAGGCGTCGCTGACCGCCTTGACGCCGACCAGCCGCGAGCCGCCACCCTTCGCCTCGGGCGCGCGCCCCATGCTCGGGAAGCTGGTGGTGGTGGCGACTTGCAGACCGAGTTCACGCGCCTTGAGGACGAAGGATTCGGGGGCCGGCTGGTCGCTCGACACGATGGCGTCGCCGCCCAGCAACTGGCGGGCGTCGCGCGCCAGGCCGTGGCTCATGCGGTCGGCGAAAAAGCCCACCGCCGTCAACGCGGCGACCGCCAGCGTGACGGCCACCACCAGCAACCGCAACTCGCCGGCCCGGAAGTCGCGCTGCAATTGGCGCCAGGCGAGTGGCCAGAAAGATGCGGCGTGAGGAGTAGTGGGGTCGGTCATTCAGCAACCTTATGCGAGAGCGGCAGATGAGCGCGTCGTCTCAAGCGCCTTTGACCGCTGCTGGCGTTGCATGCAATTGCAAGCCGAGGGCGCTCACCACCTTGAGGATGGTTGCGAACTCGGGATTGCCTTCCGGCGACAGCGCCTTGTAGAGACTTTCACGCCCGAGACCCGCATCTCGTGCAACCTGCGTCATGCCCTTGGCTCGCGCGATGTCGCCCAGTGCGGCGGCAACGATGTGAGGGTCGCCCTCTTCGAGCGCAGCCTCCAGGTAGGCGGCCATGTCGTCCTCGGTCTTGAGGTGCTCTGCCGGATCCCAGGGGGTAGTCACTGTCTTTGCCATTCGATAACTCCTAGAGGTCACGCGCGAGCGCCTTTGCTTCGCGGATGTCTTGCGCTTGCGACGACTTGTCGCCACCTGCGAGCAGGACGATGAATTCAGTGGCCCGCTGGACAAAGTACACGCGGTAGCCAGGCCCGTGGCTGACCCGCAGTTCTGAAACACCTTCACCGACAGGCTTGACATCACCTGGATTGCCAAGCGACAGGCGACGAATGCGGATGTCGATGCGAACCTGGGCAGTCCTGTCACGAAGGGCCGCGAACCATGCGGCGTAGGTTGCAGTTTGACGAACTTCGAACACCTGCAAAATGTATCACATGGGATACTTCTGCTGCAAGTCGCTGGCGCGGGTTCAGTGCCGGGTGAAAGTGCAAAAAAAAAAAGGAATGCTTCAACGTTGAGTGCAATCGCCACGAACGTTCGGCGCGCAACCCGATGCTCCAATCGTGCATGGACAAGA
>JANNEI010000716.1:0-1582 GCA_031378565.1 Burkholderiales bacterium | reverse complement strand
CGCCAGCATCTCGCCAGCCACCCGCAGGCTGCCCTCGCCTTCCAGGATCACGAAGGCTTCTTCCTGCGCGTAGTGAAAGTGGTACGGGCACGAACGCATGCCGGGGGCCACGATGTCGACGCTGATGCCGAGCTTGCTGGCTGCGGTACCCGGGGCCAGGCGAGCGCACTGGGTGTCGTACAGCGGCGCCCGCAGTTCGTGATTCTTTGGCTCGTCGTCGAAGTTGCGAATCAACTGGCTGCGCAGTTCATCGGTTCGTTCGGTCATTCGCAGTTCCCCCGGAGTTGTCGCACGCCTGCACATCATGCCGCGTGCGGCATCATCCGTGACCGCAAACCGAAAGCAAACGTCTTGTGAACAGCCTGTTCTCACTGCTCGGCATCGAAGGCTGGAAGCCCGTCGTCACGGCGCTGATGCTGCCGCCTGTGCCATTCCTGCTGGCCCTGCTGGTGGGCGCGCGGCTGATGCTGCCGCGCCGCGGCTGGGGCTGGCTGGTCATCGCGCTCAGCGTGACCGGCCTGTGGCTGACGGCATCGACCGGTTTCAGTCGCTTCATGGAGCAAGCGCTGCTGTCGGTGCCCCCTGCGCTCAGCCGTGACCGCATCGCCGAACTCAAGGCGGACCCGAAAGCCCGCGCCAACATGGCCATCGTCGTGCTGGGAGGTGGCCGCGAGAAGTTCGCGCCCGAGTACGGCGTGGCGAACCTGAATGCCGATTCGCTGGAGCGCCTGCGTTATGGCCTGTGGCTGGGCCGCGAAACCGGCATCCCAGTGGCCTTCAGCGGCGGCACCGGGTGGGCGCAACCCGACGGCATCTCGGAGGCCGAGGTGGCCTCGCGCATCGCGGCACAGGAGTTCGCGCGGCCACTGAAGTGGGTCGAAGGCGATTCGCGCGACACGCGTGAGAACGCGGCGCGCACCGTTCCCCTGTTGAGGTCCAGCGACGTGCGCAAGCTGCTACTGGTGACGCACGGTTGGCACATGCCGCGGGCGCGCAGAGCGTTCGAGCTGTCCGCGGGAAGCGCGATCACGGTCGAGCCGGCACCGATGGGACTGGCCCTGGGCGATCAGTCCCGCATCCTCGATGCCTTGCCATCGACACACGGATTTGCCCGCAACCGGCAGGTGCTGCGCGAATGGCTGGGGAGCCTGGCCGGGGCCTGACCCGCAAGCGCGTAGAAGCTCGGACAACCACACCCAGCAGGCTGGGCACCACGCCGCCTTTCAGTTCGGCAGTGTCAAGCCTGCGGATCCACCATGCGGTCGTGTTCCGGGTCGTCCGGAATGATCGGGGGCACCGGGCCTTGATCCGGCGCGACCGGTGGCAACCCCGGCTCGGGGTCGTCCGGCCCGGTGTCGTGCGTGCGGTGTGGCTTGTGCGGTGCGTGAGTGGCCATGGCGAGCTCCTGTGGACATGCCGATGCTGCTGCTTCGGACGCCACGCGTCACTCGGATCGAAGCGCGTCCCGTTGTCGGCGAACGCTGACACGCGGCGGTGCCCGGCTGGAAGCGCGGACTATGTTGCCGCTCTGAGGTAGCGCGCCAATGCAGCGGCAACGATGATCTTGTCGGCACCGATGGCG
>JANNEI010000704.1:0-3040 GCA_031378565.1 Burkholderiales bacterium | reverse complement strand
GACGCCCGAACCGGGCTATAATCTTCCTCTTTGCCGAAAGCGCCAAGCGCCGCACAGCTTTCACGCGAAGCAACGCCTGCCTTCGGAAGATGAGACTCAAGCTGCCGGTCCTGCCGACACCTGAATCCTCACCGCACCTGAAACCTGATTCGATTTTTAACGGGAGAAGCGTCATGGCACGCGTCTGTCAAGTCACGGGCAAGCGCCCGATGGTGGGGAACACGGTTTCCCACGCCAACAACCGCACCAAGCGTCGCTTCCTGCCCAATCTGCAGTACCGCCGCTTCTGGCTGGAGACCGAAAACCGCTGGGTGCGACTGCGCATCACGAATGCGGCGCTTCGGCTGATCGACAAGGTCGGCATCGAAAAGGTCGTGGCCGACCTGCGCGCGCGCGGCGAAATCTAAATTCAGGAGCTGATCATGGCAAAAGGTGGACGCGAAAAGATCAAGCTGGAATCATCTGCCGGCACCGGTCACTTCTACACGACCGACAAAAACAAGAAGACCACGCCCGAGAAGCTGGAGATCATGAAGTTCGATCCCAAGGCTCGCAAGCATGTGATGTACAAGGAAACGAAGCTGAAGTAATGCCTTCGGCGAGAGACGACGGCGGGGTCGCATTGCGACCCCTTCTTTTTGTCTTCAAGCAACAAGGGCCGCAAATTGCGGCCCTTGTTGTTTGAGACGTTCGATCCGTCGCGCTATGCGTGTGCCGCGCGCAGCTTCAAGGCGAATTCCTGAAGCGCAGCGACACCGCTCTCTTCGGCCTTCTTGCACCAGGCCTGCAGGTCGGCCACGAGTTGCTCGGCCGACACGTTGGTGCGCGTCCAGAGCTGACGCAATTCTTCGCGCATCGTGACCAGCTTGGTCAACTTGTCGTTGTGTGCCCAGGCGTTCGCCACCTGCGCTTTCACGCCGTGCGGAATCTTGTCTTCGTCGCGGTGAAGCCAGCGCTTGGCCAGGTGCATGTCTTTCCACCTGGCGGTGTTTTCGGCACCCTCGGCTTTCAGGCGATCGAGCTCGTGTCGGCAAGCGCTGCGCAGGTGCTTGGCGTACTTGGCCATCACCTCGTAGCGGTTGGCGATGATCGCTTCTAGCGTCTTCGAGTCGGCCACCGGCTTCACGCTGCCCAGCTTCAGCATCGGCGGCGTCTTGCGCACCGTGGCCAGTCCAGCCATCTCAAGCCCGCGGATGTACATCCAGCCGATGTCAAACTCGTAAGGCTTGACCGACAGCTTGGCCGACGTCGGGTAGGTGTGGTGGTTGTTGTGCAACTCTTCGCCGCCGATCAGGATGCCCCAAGGCGAAATGTTGGTCGAGGCATCGGCTGCCTCGAAGTTGCGATAGCCCCACCAGTGGCCCAGGCCGTTGATGATGCCGGCCGCGGTGACCGGAATCCAGGCCATCTGCACCGCCCACACCGCAAGGCCGGCAGCACCGAACAGCGCCAGGTCGATGATCATCATCAGGCCCACGCCCTGCCAGCTGAAGCGGCTGTAGACGTTGCGCTCGATCCAGTCGTCGGGCGTGCCGTGGCCGTATTTGCTCAGTGTTTCCTGGTTCTTCGACTCGACGCGGTAAAGCTCAGCCCCGGTCAGCAGCACCGTCTTGATGCCGCGCGTTTGCGGGCTGTGCGGGTCTTCTTCAGTTTCGCACTTGGCGTGGTGCTTGCGGTGGATCGACACCCACTCCTTGGTCACCTGCCCGGTGCCCAGCCACAGCCAGAGACGGAAGAAATGCGACGGAATGGCGTGCAGGTCCAACGCGCGGTGCGCCTGGGCGCGGTGCAGGAAGATGGTGACCGACGCGATGGTGATGTGGGTCGTCACCAGCGCATACAGGACGATTTGCCACCAAGTCGTGGCGATCAGGCCGTTGGCCAGCCAGTCAATCAAGCCGTCCCAAACCGACATCAGAATATTCATCAATTTGCCCTGTAGAAGTCATTTCTTGACTCGTCCGCAATTGTAAGTCGACCGATACCCCTGCCCCTGTGGAAACTACGGGGCATCCCGCTCACAATTCTGGGTATCTGGTACTGATTGGCGTCAGATCAACTGCGTTCCCACACAGCGGCAAAAAAACCGTCGGTTCCGTGGCGGTGCGGCCACAGGCGCAGGAAGTCGCCGCGTACCAGCGTTTCGGCCTCGTTCACGTGCGCGCGGGCCAGCGCCTCGGCCGCCGGCAGTGGTTTGAAGACGCCCGCGTTCGCCTCGGAGAACGCATTCGCCACCGCTTCGTTTTCGGCGCTCAGCAGACTGCAGGTGGCGTACACCAGCCGGCCACCGGGCTTCAGCAGGCGTGCCGCGCTGGCCAGGATGGCCGCCTGCTTGACGCGCATTTCCTCCACCGACTGCGGGGATTGCCGCCACTTCAGATCCGGGTTGCGGCGCAGCGTGCCCAGGCCCGAACACGGCGCGTCCACCAGCACGCGGTCGATCTTGCCGGCCAGGCGCTTGATGCGTTCGTCGCGCTCGTGCGCGATCTGCACCGGGTACACGTTCGACAGCCCGCTGCGGGCCAGCCGGGGCTTCAGTGCTGCCAGCCGATGTCCCGAAGTGTCGAATGCGTACAAGCGGCCGGTGTTGCGCATCGCCGCGCCGAGCGCCAGCGTCTTGCCGCCCGCGCCGGCGCAAAAATCCACCACCATTTCGCCGCGTTTGGCGTCCGTCAGCAGGGCCAGCAACTGGCTGCCTTCGTCCTGCACTTCCACGTCGCCGCGGGTGAACACTTCGAGCTTGTTCAACGCCGGCTTGCCCTGCACGCGCAGGCCCAGGGGCGAGTACGGCGTCAGCTCGGCGGCAATGCCACCTGCCAGCAGCGCCGCCTGAACGTCTTCTCGCTTGGCCTTGAACGCGTTGACGCGCAGGTCCAGTGCGGCCGGCGCGTTGAGGCTGTTCACCAGCGGCCAGAACTGGTCGCCCAGTTCCAGTTGCAGCACCTCGGCCAGCCATTCGGGCAGGTTGTGGCGCAGCTTGTCCGGCAGGCTGGCTCGGTCGATGGTGGCCACCTGCTCCAGCCAGTGCTGCTCCGGTTCG
>JANNEI010000674.1:0-6875 GCA_031378565.1 Burkholderiales bacterium | reverse complement strand
CAGACCACCGACCCGACTCAGGTGTGGCCCGACAGCCGTGCCGTGGTGCCGGCCGGCAGGCTGGTGATCGACAAGGTGGAGCCCGCTGCCGGCGGCGCTTGCGACAAGATCACCTTCAGCCCGCTGGTGCTGCCCAAAGGCATCAAGCCCTCGGCCGACCCGGTGCTGCTGGCGCGGCCAGCGCCCTACGGCGTATCGCTGGGACGGCGCCTGGGCGAAGCCGCAAAGTAAGGGCGTGGTGACGTCAGCACGGCAGCGGTCGCGGCATGCTGGTGCTGGCATCAACGTTGATTCGGGTTCCCGGGTCTGCGCCGTTCCTCGGGTAAGAACTGATTTGCGCATCAACTATTCACGCTCACAGTATCTACAAACCACTCGAGTGAATTTCCCCGTGCCGACCTACGACCACTTGCTGCTCGACAACCAACTCTGCTTCGCGCTTTACGCAGCGACGAATGCGGTCACCCGCACGTACCGCGAACCGCTGGGCAAACTGGGACTGACGTACCCGCAGTACCTGGCGATGCTGGTGATGTGGGAACAAGGTTCACAGACGGTGAAGAGCCTCGCAGACGCGCTTCGGCTCGACTCGAGCACGTTGACGCCTTTGCTCAAACGCATGGAGGTTGCGGGCTGGGTCAGTCGCACACGCGATGCGATCGACGAGCGGGTCGTGCGGATCGAACTGACAGCCGCCGGCAAGGCCTTGCGACGGCCGGTGTCCGCCGTTCAGAAAGGCGTTGCTTGCCGCACGCAACTTGCCCAGACCGATTTCGTTGCCCTGTGCGGTCAGTTGCATGCGCTGGCACAGACCATGGCAGAGGCGGAAGTCGCCGCCATGGCCTGAGATCGGCCGACGCGAAGACCCCAGGTGCCGGTCGATGCCCCAGCTGTCCCCATCAAATCACCCTGCCGTGTCCGATGCAGCCGGCTGGCGGGCGTGAATCCATCCGCTGCAAATCGAAGGAGACTGAGAGATGAACAGTGCACTTAAATCCGCTGCCGACACGGTGCTCGGCTACACCACCGGCCGTGCCGGCGGCGCACCTGGCGTGGTCGCCATGGTCACCAACCGCGACGGCAACATCTATGAAGGTTGCTCCGGCGTGCGCGAATTGGGCAACGCTCAGACGATGACGCTGGATTCGGTGATGGCCATCTTTTCCACCACCAAGTCCATCACCGGCACGGCGATCATGCAGCTGGTCGAAGAAGGAAAGATCAGCCTGGACGACGCGGCGAAAAAGTACGCACCCGAAATCGCCGAGATCCAGGTGCTCGACGGTTTCGACGCCGCGGGTCAGCCGCGAACGCGAGCGCCCAAGCGCGACATGACGGTGGGTGACCTGATGCTGCACACGGCGGGTTTCGCCTACGAGTTCTTCAGCCAGGACGACCTCAAGTACCGCACCGCGAAGGGCATTCCCACCGTCGTGTCGAGCAGCTTTGCATCGATCCGGACCGTGCTGCTGTTCGATCCGGGCGAGCGCTGGAACTACGGCTGCAACATCGACTGGCTGGGCCGCATCGTCGAGCAGCAGCGCGGCAAGCGGCTGGGCGAGGTGTTCAAAGAGCGCATCTTCGCGCCGCTGGGCATGACCGACATCGCCTTCACGATGAGCGACGCCATGAAGGCGCGCCGGGCCACGCTGCACGACCGCGCGCAGGACGGCAAGCTGACTGCGCTGCCCGACCTGATCCTGCCGCAGCCCCCCGAAATGGACATGGGCGGCCACGGCCTGTATGCCAGCGTAGGCGAGTACATGAAGTTCATCCGCATGTTCCTGAACGACGGTACCGGCCCGAACGGCCGCGTGCTCAAGGCCGAGACGGTGGAGGCGATGTGCCGCAACGGCCTGCCCCCGGGCATGCACAGCGGCGGCTGGACGACCTCGATCCCCTCGCTGTCGAACGACGGCGAGTTCGACCCCGGCGTCGCCAAGACCTGGGCCTACACCTTCCAGCGCAACGAAGCGCCCGCAGCCACCGGGCGGCCGGCGGGTTCATTGAACTGGGCCGGGCTCGGCAACCTGTTCTATTGGATCGACCGCAAAAACGGCATCGGTGGCTTCTGGGGTTCGCAGATCCTGCCATTCCAGGACGCGGTCTCCTACCCGGGCTTCGTCGACTTCGAAGCCGCGGTGTACCGCCACGCGTTGTAGGGCGGTGCGGCCGCGTTGGCCGCCATGAAGCTTGATGAACCGAAGCCACCCGAGGGTGGCTTTTCATTTTGTGGAGCCGAAGTCTTCGATGGTGCGTGCATCTGCGGGCGCGCGTTGTCGCCGCGCATCCCGTCCCTCTACTTGCCCGCAAATTCGATCCGGCACAACTGGCTCGCAGAGTCGACAAAAGTCGCCGCTACACTCATCGGCATGAAATTTCCGACTGCCCGTCCGTGAAGAGCAAGGCCCATCCGGGCGGCACCCGCAGGTCGGCAGCCCAACGCGGAAGCGGTCCGGTCACGCTCGAAATGGTCGCGGTTGCAGCGGGTGTGTCGCCCAGCACGGTGTCGCGAATTCTCAATGGCACGGCGGTGGTCAGTGCCCTCAAGAAGAAGGCCGTCGACGATTCGATTGCCGAGCTGGGTTTCGTGCCCAACCCGGTGGCGCGCGGCCTGGCGGGAGGGCGAACCCTCAGCGTCGGGGTGGTCACTCAGGCCATCGACAGCCCGTTTTACGGTGCCGCGCTGCGCGGCATCGAAGACGAACTCGACCCGGTCGGCTACCGCTCGCTTTTCGTCAGCGGACACTGGAACGCCGCCGGCGAAGCGCGTTGCATCGAGGTGCTGCGTTCGCGCCGCGTTGACGGGATCATCGTGCTGACCGGGCGCTTGTCCGATCAGGCGCTGAAGACCTGTGCGAAGGCGCTGCCGGTGGTGGTCACCGGGCGGTCGCTGAAGGCGCCCGGGCTGTTCGCGCTGAACTTCGACAACTTCGAAGGCGGTCGCCTTGCCACCCAGCATCTGATCGAACTCGGACACCGACGCATCGCCTTCATCGCCGGCGACCCGCAGCACCCCGACGCGGCCGAGCGGCTGCGTGGCTACCGGGTCGCGCTCGAAAGCGCCGGCATCGCGTATGACCCGAAGCTCGTGGTGCCGGGCGAGTACCACGAGGTCAGCGGCTTGCTGGCCGTGGACCGCCTGGTGGAAAGCCGGCAGCGCTTCACCGCGATCTTCGCCGCCAACGACCAGATGGCATTCGGTGCCGCGCTCGGCCTGCACCGGCGCGCGCTGCGGGTGCCCGAAGACGTGTCGCTGGTGGGCTTTGACGACCTGCCGACCTCGCTGTACGCGATCCCGCCGTTGAGCACCGTGCACCAGCCGGCCTATGAAATGGGCCGTCTGGCGGCGTCTGCGATGTTGCAGTTGCTGGCCGGCATAAAGCCGACCGCGGAAGTGCCGGCACCGCACCTGATCTCGCGCGAGTCGACCCGCCGCCTGCGCGGCTGACGCTGCTGCGAGCGGCGACGCGTCGTGCACCCGGCGACGTCCGGCAGCGCTCACGACGGTCCCCGCGCTTTCCCTCGATTGACACGCAGGAATGGCTCCCCTATAGTTTGAAAGCGCTTTCATAAAGTGCTCAACAGGCTCGGCCGAGCGGCTTATCGGTAAGAGCCGAAGCTCGGGGCGCAGGCTCAAACGGAGATCAGGATGCGGGAGACAGCTCATTGGATCAGGTCGTGCCCGCCGCGTGGCGGGCTGGCTTCGGCCGTGGCTGCGGTGTCCGTGGCGCTGGCATTGACCGGCACCAGCGCGCGTGCCCAGCAGGTGCTGACGGTGGCGGCCTTCCCGGCGGTCGACGAGATTGTCAGGTCGGCCATCCCGGCCTGGAAACGCTTGCACCCGACGGTCGACATCAAGGTCGTCAGCCGGCAGTTCGCCGACCACCACACCGCGATGACAACGGCGTTGTCGACCTCGTTCTACCTGCCCGATGTGATGGCGCTCGAGGTCGGCTACGTCGGCCGCTTCGCGCAGGGCGGCGGGCTCGAAGACCTGTCTCGCGCGCCGTACAGCATCCGCCAGTTCGAATCGCGCTTCGTGCCGTACGCGTTTCAGCAGGCCACCAGCCGCAAGGGCGCGGTGGTGGCCGCGCCCACCGACATCGGCCCCGGCACCCTGCTCTACCGCAGCGACATCCTGGCCAAGGCCGGGGTCAGAGAAGCCGAACTGGTGCGCTCGTGGGAAACCTACGTCGCCAGCGGTGTGCGCATCAAGGCCGCCACCGGTGCCTACCTGATGGCGCATGCGCGCGACATGAAAGACATCGTCATCCGCACCGGCATCCAGCCCGGCGAAGGGCTGTACTTCGACAAGGATTCGAACGTGCTCGTGACATCGCCGCGCTTCGTTCGCGCCTTCGAGCTGGCGCGCCAGGTGCGCAGCCAGAAGCTCGACGCGCGGGTCAGTTCGTGGTCGAACGAATGGTCCGAAGGCTTCAAGCGGGGCACCATCGCCACGCAGATGACAGGTGCCTGGCTGGCCGGCCACCTGAACAACTGGCTGGCACCCGAGACGCGCGGCAAGTGGCGCGCAGCGCAGCTGCCGGAAGGCGCGTTCGCGGCCTATGGCGGCACCTTTTTCGCCATCGCGCGGGGCGCGCCGGCGGCGCACAAGCAACTGGCCTGGGAGTTGATTCAGCTGATGACGCTGGACCGCAGCGTGCAGCTCGCCGCGTTCAAGTCGCAAGACGCATTTCCCGCGCTGCTCGAAACCTACGACGACCCGTTCTTCGATCAGCCGATCGACTTCCTCGGCGGGCAGAAAGCGCGCGTCGGCTGGCGCGCCGCCGCCAGCCGCGTTGCAGCGGTCGACGTGCACAAGCAGGACGCATTCGCCGACGAAGTCATCAACACCGAACTCGACAAGGTGCTCGACCGCGGCAAGGACATCTCGACGGCCCTCGCCGATGCGCAGCGTCTGCTGCAGCAGCGTGCGCGCCGCTGAGGCCGCGTGCCTGCGCCACCCTCCTACCTTCGACACCTTGCCGCCATGAAGCTGCCTGCTGCCCTGCGCCTGTCACCCGCGTGGACACCGTACGTGCTCCTGAGCCCGTTCGTGATCCTGTTCGTGGTCTTCGGTGTCTTCCCGCTCGCGTTCTCTCTCTACCTCGCGTTCCAGTCATGGGAGCCGACCAGCGGCCTCGCGTCGATGCAATTCGTCGGCCTCGACAACTACGCCTTCGCGCTGCAGGACGAGTGGTTCTGGAAATCGCTGAAGAACACCGCCTGGCTGGCGATCGCATCGGGCGTGCCGCAACACCTGGTCGCCATCCCGCTGGCGTACTTCATCCACTCGTCGTTCAAGCGCTTGCGCAACGGCGTCGTCGGGGCCTACTTCATGCCCTACATCACCTCGACGGTGGCGATCTCGATTCTGTTCAGCTCGCTGTTCTCGACCGACTTCGGTCTCATCAACGTCGGCTTGCAAGCCCAGGCCAAAGTGCCGGTGCTCGGCTGGTTGGTGCCGAACCATGCCATCGACTGGTTGAACGACCCCGACAACATCAAGCCCGCCATCGCGATGATCGTGTTCTGGCGTTACGTGGGTTTCAACGTGGTGCTTTACCTGGCCGCGCTGCAAACGATCCCGAAAGACATCTACGAAGCCGCCACGATGGACGGTGCCGGCCGCATACAGCAGTTCTTCTTCATCACGCTGCCCAGCCTGAAACCGATGATCTTCTTCGGCGTCACGCTCAGCGTGATCGGCGGGCTGCAACTGTTCGAAGAGCCGTTCATCCTCACCGGCGGGCGCGGCGGCTCCGACCAGTCGGGCATGACGACCGCGATCTACCTGTACCGGATGGCGTTCGACTTCAACGACTTCGGCGCGGCGAGTGCCATGTCGTGGCTGCTGTTCATCCTGGTGGCGCTGCTGACCTGGGTCACCAACCGCGCCTTCCGCCCGCGCGGCCCTTCGGCGTGAGGCCCCTGCAATGAAAACAGATCGCCTGGCCCCGTGGGCAGCCTACTTTGTCGTCGGCGTGGGTGCGCTGATCATGCTGGCGCCGTTTTATTTCATGTTCGTCTTCGCCACCCATTCACGCACCGAAATCTTCAGCCTGCCGCCGCCGCTGTTCTTCGGCGACGACTTCCTCAACAACCTGAAAATCCTCACCGAGCGCATCCCGTTCTGGCGCAACCTGGGCTGGAGCCTTTACGTGGCCATCGGCTCGACCGTGCTCACGCTGCTGTTCTGTTCGATGGGCGGCTACGCCTTCGCGCTGTTCGAGTTCCGCTTCAAGAACGCGCTGTTCGGCCTGGTGATGGGCACGATGCTGCTGCCCTCATTCATGAACATGATCCCGACCTTCATGATCATGGACATGCTGGGCTGGATCGACCAGCCGCGCGCGCTGTACATCCCCGGCGCGGCCAGCGCTTTCGGCATCTTCCTGATGCGCCAGTTCGTCAGCACGTCGATCCCGAAAGACCTGGTCGAGGCAGCGCGCATGGACGGCTGCAGCGAGTTGGGCATCTACTGGCGCATCGTGCTGCCGCTGCTGAAGCCGGCGCTGGGCACGCTGGGGCTGATCACCTTCATCGCGTCGTGGAACAACTTCATCGGGCCGCTGATCGTGATGCGCTCGCCCGACATGTACACGCTGCCGCTGGCACTGCGCAGCCTGCAGAACCCGGTCAACACCGAATGGGGCGCGCTGATGACGGGCTCGGCCATTGCCACGCTGCCGCTGGTGGTGCTGTTCATTCTTTCGTCGCGTCAATTGATCTCTGGTCTCACGGCCGGTGCCGTGAAGTAGGCCTTGCTGCCGCACCCACTCGAACACCAACAACAACTCATGAGCACATTTTCCACAGCCGAGCCGGGCGCTGTTTTTCCGAAAGACTTCGTCTGGGGCGTCGCCACCAGC
>JANNEI010000667.1:0-2680 GCA_031378565.1 Burkholderiales bacterium | reverse complement strand
GGTGGCACGGGTGTAGCCGGGGTCCTTCTCGATCAGCGTGCGCGCGGCCAGGATGGCGGCCTTGTGCACTTCGTCGATCGGCACGCCGTCGTAGAGGTTGCGTTTGGTCTCGGCCAGGATGGGCTCGGGCTTCACGTCGCTGCCCAGGTCGGCACAGGCCGACGCGATCAGCGCGCTCAGGCGAGCCAGGTCCAGCGGCACACGCTGGCCGCGGTCGAGCACGGTCAACAGCGGCTCGGCCATCACAGCGGGCTGGCCTTGCCGGGCACGCTCCTGCGAACGGCGCTCGCGGTACAGCACATAGGCACGCGCGACCTCGTGGTGACCGCCGCGCATCAAGCCCAGTTCGACGTGGTCCTGCACGTCCTCGATGTGGAAGGTGCCGCCGCCCGGGCGCGAGCGCAGCAGCGCGCGCACCACCGACTCGGTCAGGCCGTCGACCGTTTCGCGAACGCTGGCCGACGCGGCACCCTGGGTGCCGTGAACCGCCAGAAAGGCCTTCATCAAGGCCACGGCGATCTTGTTCGGCTCGAACGACACCACCGCGCCGTTGCGGCGAATGATCTGGTAGCCCTGGTAGGCGGAAACCGGCGAGTTGACGGGTGTGGTGGTGGCGGCACCGGGCGCGGTCGGCGACGAACGGGTGGCGGCAGTTTGCATGGACATCCTTGGGGTGAAAGCAGTCAATCGATCACGCGCCCGCAAGGGCGGGTGACGATGTGAGGAAGCGAAATTGGCACCCGGAACCGCGCTGCGACAAGCGCCACGGCTGGCGTTGCGGCGCGCTGCGCCGGGGCGGCGCATGTGGAAAAACCTGTGGAGATTCGGTGGAGTGCAAGTGGATGGTTTGAATCACTGGGACACTACATCTGGGGCTCGAATGCCACTTTAACACTACCTATAGCGTATGGGGTCAGGGAAGGCACTGATTTCAATCGCCTCGATCACGCCGCGATGGCCCGCCGTGCCGGCACCGCACCAAGGGCGCGCGGTGGCGCTCAGTCCAGCGCTGGAAAAGCACACTCGGGCCACGCCAAAGCAAGCCGCAACGCCGCCCAGTCGAAGCCGGGCCCGGGGTCTTGCTTGCGTCCTGGCGCGACATGCTCGTGACCCACGACGGCGGTGATCGGGTAGCGCTTCCTGAGCTGCCGAAGAAGCGCGGCCAACGTGAGGTATTGGGAATGCTCGAAGCGGTCGCCTTCGAGGCCTTCGAGTTCGATGCCGATCGAATAGTCGTTGCAGTCCGGACGGCCTTGCCACACGGACTGCCCGGCGTGCCAGGCGCGCTGGTCGCACGAGACGAACTGCCGAAGTTCTCCGCTGCGGCGAACCAAGAAATGCGCTGACACCTGAAGCCCTCGAATCTGCGCGAAGTAGGGGTGGGCGGCCCAGTCGAGCCGGTTCGTGAACAGGCGGTCGATCTGGTCACCGCCATAGATGCCGGGCGGCAGGCTGATCGAGTGAATCAGCGCCAGCGAGATCTCGCATCCCGCAGGCCTCGGTCCGAAGTTGGGTGAAGTGCGCCGCGCCGCCGCACCGAGCCAGCCACCGCGCCAGCGTGCGGGCTTTTCAGTGACCGCCACGCTCGAAGTCGAAACCGCTGTCGCCGCCAACGCTCACGTTGAGCCGCGCCATGCGGTAGCGCATCTGGCGCAGCGACAGCCCGAGGCTGGCCCCCGCGGCCGTGCGATTGAAGCGGTGGCGCTCCAGCGCCCGCACCAGGATGTCGCGCTCCACATCGTCGAGGAACAGCGCCAGATCGTCAGGCAGCGCCACGTCTGCAGGTGGTGCGGGCACCGGCAGCGGGGCCAGGCTGGCCACGTCGAAACGGGTGTTCGCGGTGATCAGGTCCAGCTCCTGGGCGGCACTGTCGGTGAACACGGTTTCGGGCAGCCCGAGGTCGAAGACGTCGATCGTCTCGCCGCCCGACAAGGCCACGGCGCGGTGCAGCAGGTTTTCCAGTTCGCGCACGTTGCCGGGAAACGGGTAGCGCGACAAGTGCACCAGCGCATCCCGCGTGAGGCGCGGCGCGGGCGACACGTTGGCGTCGCGCGCGATGCGCTCCAGCACGCGCTCGCTGATCGACTGCAAGTCTTCCTTGCGTTCGCGCAGAGGCGGCACGCGAATCTCGATCACGTTCAGCCGATAAAACAAGTCTTGCCGGAAGTGGCCGGTCTGCACCTCGGCACCCAGGTCCTTGTGGGTGGCACTCAACAGCCTGACATTGACCGGCAGTTCGCTGACCGCGCCAACCGGCCGCACCGAGCGCTCCTGGATCGAACGCAGCAATTTGCTCTGCATCGACAGCGGCAGGTCGCCGATCTCGTCGAGGAAAAGCGTGCCGCCGTTGGCGGCCTGAAAGAAGCCTTCACGGTCTTCCACGGCACCGGTGAAAGCACCCTTTCGGTAGCCGAAGAACTCCGCCTCGAGCAGCTGTTCGGGGATGGCGCTGCAATTCACCGCGATGAAGGGCTGCGCATGCCTCGGGCTGACTTCGTGGATGGCGCGTGCCACCAGTTCCTTGCCGGTGCCGGACTCGCCGCTGACCAGCACCGGGGCCATGCTGCGCGCCACCTTCTCGATCAGTTCGCGCACCTGCTGCATGGCACCCGACTGGCCAGCCATGCGCCGCAAGGCCACGCTGGACGGAATCTCGGGGGCCGCGGCAGCCACCGGCATC
>JANNEI010000645.1:0-5608 GCA_031378565.1 Burkholderiales bacterium | reverse complement strand
CACGACGCACTGTATGAAGGTCTGTTGCGGCCGTCGCTCCGGCTCGATATTGCGTATTTTCCCCACATGACCATCGGCTCGACAAACGATGTCGAACTCGCGCGCGCTTTGAGCCGTCAGTGGAATCGCCGCGCCTTGGTCATTACCGGCACCGTTGAACAGCTGACCGTCGGCCGACTGATCGCAGGCCGCTTCGAAACCCTGGCCGTGCTGCCCCTGGGCGCTGCATGATCTACGGCATCGGCACCGACATCTGCGATGTGCGGCGCATCGCTGCGGCGCTCGCCCGGCGCGGTGACCGGTTTGCCGAGAAGGTGCTCGGCCCGCACGAGATCGGCGTGTTTCGTGCCCGCCGTGCCAGGGTAGAAGCGCGCGGCGTCAGCTACCTCGCCACCCGCTTCTCGGCCAAGGAAGCGTTCTCGAAAGCCATCGGGCTGGGCATGCGGACGCCGATGAACTGGCGCGACTGCGAAATCGTGAAAGCCCCCAGCGGCAAACCCGAGATTCGACTGCACGGCGAGTTGGCGGTGTGGTTCAACGCCCGAAATCTGCGCGCGCATGTGAGCGTGACCGATGAAACCGACCAGGCCGCCAGCTTCGTGGTGGTCGAAACCAAGGATGCGACATGACCGATCAAACACGCCACAGCCCCGTGGTGCTCGACATCGAAGGCCTGAGCCTGAGTGCCGCCGACCGCCGCCGCCTGAAGCACCCTCTGACCGGCGGGCTGATCCTGTTCGGGCGCAACTGGCAGGACCGCCGCCAGCTCACCGAGCTGACCGCCGAGATCAAGTCCATCCGCCCCGACATGCTGATCTGCGTCGACCACGAAGGCGGCCGCGTGCAGCGTTTTCGAACCGACGGTTTCACCCACCTGCCGCCGATGCGCCTGCTCGGCGAGATGTGGATGGAGGACGGCAAACGCGGCGAAGGCGATGGGGCATTGAACGCCACCGACGCGGCCACCGCTGCGGGCTATGTGATGGCGAGCGAACTGCGCGCCTGCGGCGTCGACCTGAGCTTCACGCCCGTGCTCGATCTCGACCACGGCGGCAGCAACGTGATCGGCGACCGTGCCTTCCACCGCGACGCGCGCGTGGCCAGTGTGCTGGCCAAGAGCCTGATGCACGGCCTGCTGCTGGCCGGCATGCACAACTGCGGCAAGCACTTTCCGGGGCACGGTTTCGTCAAGGCCGACAGCCACCTGGAGGTGCCGGTCGACAAGCGCTCACTGAAGGCGTTGCTGGCCGACGATGCCAAGCCCTATGAGTGGCTGAGCACCAGCCTGACCAGCGTGATGCCGGCGCACGTGATCTATCCCAAGGTCGACGTGCACCCCGCCGGCTTCTCGCCGCGCTGGCTGAAGGACATCCTGCGCCTGCAACTCGGCTTCACCGGCGCGGTGTTCAGCGACGACCTGAGCATGGAAGGTGCCCGGCGCATCGACGGTGTCGAGGTCACCTACACCGACGCCGCCGCTGTGGCGTTGACCGCCGGGTGCGACATGGTGCTGCTGTGCAACCAGTCGGTGGACGGCGGCGAGGCGGTTGACGCCTTGCTGGCCGGATTGCACCAGGCCGAGCGCGAGGGCCACTGGCACAGCGACCCCGACAGCGAGCAGCGTCGGCTCGCACTGCTGCCGCAAACGCCGCCGATGGCCTGGGACGAACTGATGCACCACCCGGTCTACCAGCGGGCGCTCGAACGCCTGCCTTGAGAATTGCACCGACGCCGCGGGATCAGCCGCGCGCCACTCGCGCCTGCTCGCGCCGCATGAACAGATACAGGCTCTCGACCTTCTCGCGCGCCCACGGTGTCTTGCGCAGGAACTTCAGGCTGGAGCCCACGCTCGGGTCGCTGGTGAAGCAGCGAATGTTGATCTGCTGCCCGAGTTCGGGCCATCCGAAGTGCGACACCAGTTCATTCAGCATGGCTTCCAGCGTGATGCCGTGCAGCGGGTTGCGGGCTTGAGGCGTGTCCATTGAAGGGTCGTGAAAGCGGTTGCCGGATTGTCGTCTGCCGCGGTAACGCGCGGGGCTGAGAGCGGCGTCCGGGCTTGCGCCTCGTCCTACGGTGAAACGCAGCCGTCGCTGATGGTTGTCCCGCGTGCGCGGTGAAACACTCGGCCATGGACACCCGGCCTGCCAAAGCCAAGACCATCGCCAAGACCAGCGTCGCGAGATCGCGCGGATGTGCCGCGGCACTTTGCAGTCTGAGCTTCGGTGCCGCCACGGCGGATGTCGGCGATCAGTGGGTGGGTGCACTGCGTGGCGAGGCCGATCTCGCACCACCCCGCGTCAGCGTCGTTCAGTTGGCATCGGACCCGTCGTCGGCGCGAGTTGGAGCCGCGGCACTCGGTCTGGCCCCGGAACTTGTCGGTGTCTCGTATCGGTGGTGGCTGACCAGCGGCCGCGCCGACTTCGGTGTCGGCGTGGGCACGTTGGGGTACCGCGTGTCGGGCTTCGGGGCGCTGCCGCACGAGCAGCGCTCGATCGTGGGTGCCGTTCCCACCGTGACCGTGGGCTGGCGCTACCGGGTGTCCGGCCAATCGGTGTTGCTGGCCGACGCGTCCGGCGCACCAGGTTTTGCTGCCGGCGGGAGTGACGGATATTTCAGCAAGGTCGCTGTCGAGTGGAAGCCACGCACCGAACCGCGATTCGGCCTGGACGGAACCAGTCTCGGTGTGCAATTCGACTCCGGCATGCGCATGTCGCTGCGCTTGCGCAAAGGCGGACTGGGCGTTTACTTGCGCAGCAAGTTTTGACGCAGTTGCCTACGCCGCCTGCAAGGCCGCGAGGCTTTGCTGCAGTGTGTCAGCGGGCGCATAGCCGCGGCTGACGAGGTGCAGCTGGTCGGCGTGCTCAGCGATCACCGCCGGAAAGCCGCGAATGCCCCAGCGCTGCGATTGCGCGTAGTCGTCGGTGGTCGCGTCTCGGATGGCCTGGGATGCGAATGCCGCGGCGAACTCCGTGCGCGGCAAGCCTTGTGCCTCGGCCACGTCCGCCAGCACCTCGGGGCGCGTCACGTTCCTGCCTTCGGCATAGAAAGCCTGCTGCACCGCCTTGAAGTAGCGCCACGTGTGCTTCGGCCACAGCGTTCGCACCGTGACCGTAGCGCGGCTGGCAGGTTCGGTGTCGTAGATGAAGCCAGGTTCGCGCAGCGCCACGTCAGGACCCTCGGCAAACGGCAGCCCGCTGGCTTCGTGCACGTGATGCCAGTGGCCGAGGATCTCGTCGGCGCGGCCGGGTGACAGCGTGTCGGTGGTGAAGGGGCGCAACCCGCCCATCACGAGGGCCAGTTGCAGCGGCCTGGCGTCGCCCGGGTCGGCCAGCAGTTCGGCGATGGTCTTGCCGAAACCGTAGCACCACGAGCACATCGGGTCGGCGATGTAGATCAGGTTCATCTTCGGATGATGGGCCCGATCCGCAAAAACTCAAGCCTGCAGACAGCGCACGCGCCGGTCAGGTGCCGCCGGCAACGCCGCTGCGCCGGTGGTGCCCCATCACGCCCGCCGTCAGGGCCAGCCCGAGCAGCATCAGCAGATAGGTCTCGGGCTCAGGCACGATGATGATGCCGTCGTACAAGCGCAGGAAGGCGATGCGTCCGTCGGCGTATCCCTGCTGCGCGGGGCCGGCCAGGTTGTCGAGGAAGAAGTGCAGCAGGTGGTCGGGGTTGTTGGCGTTGTCCAGGCTCAGCTGGTCGGTGTTGGACCTGAACTCGAATGTGCCGTCGAGATAGGCCTCCACCTCGCTCCTTCCGTTTCGCGAAAAACTGCTTAGTATCACGGTGTGAAAGCCCGGCGTGGTGAAAACGGTGCTTCCGGTGGCGCCCAAGTCGACCCGCAGGAAATTGGACGCGTCGACGTAGAAGCCGTTGTCGCTCTGTCGGTTATGGGTGTCGACGATGCGCCGCCAGCCATCGCCGAACTGCGCGTCGGTCAGGAACTCGAAGGTCATCTCGATCGAGTAGGCGTCGTATAACAGCAGCCCTGTTGCGTCGAGTGTGAGCCCGCCGTTCTTGGCCGGATCGTCGCCCAGCCCTTGCCAGTGGAACACCCGCTGCGCGTTTCCGTTGACCACGGCGTTCTCGAACGCGTTCAGCCCCAGCGGATCGACCGAGGTGAGGCTCGGAGCGCCGAGTTCGTTGGCGTTCAGCGTGTCGTTGAAGTTGTAGGTTGCCACCACGGTGGCGGCAGACGCCACGCCGGCCGAACACAGCGCGGCCAGGGCCACGAGCGAGGTGCAAAGAAGCTTGTGCATGAGCGCTCTCCGGGAGTGCGGAACGGCCGCCGCGCGGCGTTCCTGCAAGCTACTCCGCAGTGCGGCCAGGCGCAACCGAAGAAACGGGCATCTGCGCCCAATTCCCCCTAGATCGAAGGTCGCACGCGATGGCGCGCGACCCGTCGCTATTCGCCGAGCAAACGCACCTTCACGCTCTTGCCCTTCACCTTGCCGGTGTTCAGTTTGTGCAGCGCCTGCGGGGCGATCTGGCGGTCCACCGCAACGTAGGTCGCGAACTCGTTCACGTTGATCTTGCCGATCTGCGTGCTCGCAAAGCCTGCGTCCTTGGTGAGTGCCCCAAGCACATCACCGGCACGGATTTTTTCCTTTCGGCCCCCCAGGATTTGCAGCGTCGCCATCGGCGGCACCAGCGGTCCGGCTCCCGTGGGCAGCAACTCGCTCAGCGGGTGCCACTGCGAGGTGGAGCCCTGCGCTTTCTCGATGTTGCCGACGCGGCCCATCTCGTCCATGCTGGCCAGGCTGAGCGCCCAGCCGGCTTCATCGACGCGACCGGTGCGGCCGATGCGGTGCACATGCACTTCGGGCTCGGGCGTGATGTCCACGTTGACCACCGCTTCGAGTTGCGCGATGTCCAGCCCGCGCGCCGCCACGTCGGTCGCCACCAGCACGCTGCAGCTGCGATTCGCAAACTGCACCAGCAACTGGTCGCGGTCGCGCTGCTCCAGGTCGCCGTGCAGTTCCAGCGCCGAAAAACCTTGCGCGCGCAATACCTCCACCAGATCGCGGCATTGCTGCTTGGTGTTGCAGAAGGCCAGTGTGCTGACCGGCCGATAGTGGTTGAGCAGCAGCGACACGGCATGCAGCCGCTCGCTGTCCTTCACTTCATAGAAGCGCTGGCGAATCTTGCTGGCCACGTGCTGGGCCAGCAGCTTCACCTCGCGCGGCTCGCGCATGAATTGCTGGCTGAGCGTGACGATGCCGTCCGGGTAAGTGGCCGAGAACAGCAGCGTCTGGCGCGACTTCGGGCACTGTTTGGCGACCACGGCGATGTCGTCGAAGAACCCCATGTCGAGCATGCGGTCGGCCTCGTCGAGCACCAGCGTGTTCAGCGCCTCCAGGTTCAGGCTGCCGCGTTCCAGGTGGTCGATGATGCGGCCCGGCGTGCCCACCACGATGTGCGCGCCGTGCTCCAGGCTGGCGAGTTGCGGGCGCATCGTGGCACCGCCGCACAGTGTCAGGATCTTGATGTTTTCTTCAGCCCGCGCGAGGCGGCGCAACTCCTGCGTCACCTGGTCGGCCAGTTCGCGCGTCGGGCAGAGCACCAGCGCCTGCACGGCGAAGCGCCGCACGTTCAGATTCGCCAGCAC
>JANNEI010000625.1:0-2051 GCA_031378565.1 Burkholderiales bacterium | reverse complement strand
GCCCAGCGCATCGTCGCCGGCGAAGTGCCGGAATCGTTGAAGAACAAGCGCGTGCTGGTGCTCGACATGGCGCTGTTGCTGGCGGGTGCCAAGTTCCGCGGCGAGTTCGAGGAGCGGCTGAAATCGGTGTTGAAGGAAGTGGCGGCCGACGAAGGCCAGACCATCGTCTTCATCGACGAAATCCACACCATGGTCGGTGCCGGCAAGGCCGAAGGTGCCATCGACGCGGGCAACATGCTGAAGCCCGCGCTGGCGCGTGGTGAGCTGCATTGCATCGGCGCGACCACGCTGGCCGAGTACCGCAAGTACGTTGAGAAAGACGCCGCGCTGGAGCGGCGTTTCCAGAAGATTCTGGTGGGTGAGCCGACGGTGGAGGCCACCATCGCGATCCTGCGCGGGCTGCAGGAAAAGTACGAAGTCCACCACGGGGTCGAGATCACCGACCCGGCCATCGTGGCTGCGGCCGAGTTGAGCCACCGCTACATCACCGACCGCTTTCTGCCCGACAAGGCGATCGACCTGATCGACGAGGCGGCCGCCAAGGTGAAGATCGAGATCGACTCCAAACCGGAAGCGATGGACAAGCTGGACCGTCGGCTGATCCAGTTGCAGATCGAGCGTGAAGCGGTGCGGCGCGAGAAGGACGAGGGCTCGAAGAAGCGCTTCGGGCTGATCGAGGAAGAGATCGTCAAGCTGCAACGCGAAGCGGCTGACTTGGACGAAATCTGGAAGGCCGAGAAGGCTGCCGCACAGGGCTCGGCCCAGGTGAAGGAAGAGATCGACCGCACGCGGTTCCAGATCGAGGAGTTCACGCGCAAGGGCGATTTCAACAAGCTCGCCGAGTTGCAGTACGGCAAGCTGCCCGAGCTGGAAAAGAAGCTGCACGAGGCGCAGGCCAAGGAGCAGGGCAAGGCCAAGGGTGGCAAGCCGCAACTCCTGCGCACGATGGTGGGTGTGGAAGAAATCGCCGAGGTGGTAGCGCGCGCCACCGGCATTCCGGTGTCGAAGCTGATGCAGGGCGAGCGCGAGAAACTGTTGCAGATGGAAACCAAGCTGCACGAGCGCGTGGTCGGCCAGGACGAAGCCATCACGGCGGTGGCGAACGCGATTCGCCGGTCGCGCTCGGGGCTGTCGGATCCGAACCGCCCGACCGGCTCGTTCCTGTTCCTCGGCCCCACCGGCGTCGGCAAGACCGAGTTGTGCAAGGCGTTGGCGGGCTTCCTCTTCGACAGCGAAGACCACATGATTCGCATCGACATGAGCGAGTACATGGAGAAGCATTCGGTCAGCCGGTTGATCGGCGCACCGCCGGGTTATGTCGGCTACGACGAGGGCGGCTACCTGACCGAAGCGGTGCGCCGCAAACCCTACAGCGTGTTGCTGCTCGACGAAGTCGAGAAGGCGCACCCCGACGTGTTCAACGTCTTGTTGCAGGTGCTCGACGATGGCCGGCTGACCGACGGGCAAGGCCGCACGGTGGACTTCAAGAACACGGTGATCGTGATGACCAGCAACCTCGGCTCGCACCAGATCATGCAGATGGCCGGGCAGAGCAGCGAACTGATTCGCGAGGCGGTGTGGATCGAGGTGAAGCAGCACTTTCGCCCCGAGTTCCTGAACCGCATCGACGAGACGGTGGTGTTCCACGCGCTCGACGCGAAGAACATCGAGAGCATCGCGAAGATTCAGCTCAAGGTGCTGGCCGCGCGGCTGGACAAGATGGAGATGAAGCTCGACGTGTCAGCCAAGGCGTTGAAGGAGCTGGCCAAGGCAGGCTTCGATCCGGCCTTCGGGGCGCGGCCATTGAAGCGGGCGATTCAGCAGCGCATCGAGAACCCGGTGGCCAAGCTGATTTTGGAAGGCCGCTTCGGCCCGAAGGACGTGATCCCGGTCGATGTGGAAGCAGGCGAGTTCGTGTTCGAGCGGGTGGTTCACTGAGCCTTGCAGCGACCTCAGGCCTGCACCTGCGTGGTTGATCGACGGTCTTCCTGGCCTTCGCGAGCCGACTGCGCTGGACAGCTTCGCAGGTCCTTCGCTTCGTCGGCTCAGGC
>JANNEI010000616.1:0-4347 GCA_031378565.1 Burkholderiales bacterium | reverse complement strand
GGCGTCGCTCACGTGAGCCCGTTGCGGGTGGCCAGTGAGCAAGCGTCGGCTGACGGCACCATCAAGTGGTTGTTCGACGTGGGTGGCGGCGACGCCGTTGAGACGGTATTCATCCCGGAAGACGATCGCGGCACGCTGTGCATCTCGTCGCAGGCCGGCTGTGCAGTGGGTTGCCGGTTCTGCTCCACCGGCCACCAGGGTTTCAGCCGCAACCTGTCGACCGCCGAAATCGTGGCACAGCTGTGGTTCGCCGAGCACCAGTTGCGGCGCAGGCTGAACCGCCCGGCCGGCGAGCGCGTCATCAGCAACGTGGTGATGATGGGCATGGGTGAGCCGCTGCAGAACTATGCGGCGCTGCTGCCGGCCCTGCGGGTGATGCTCGACGACCACGCCTACGGCCTGTCACGCCGCCGGGTCACGGTATCGACCTCGGGTGTGGTGCCGATGATCGACCGCCTGCGCGCCGATTGCCCGGTGGCGTTGGCGGTTTCGCTGCACGCCCCGAACGACACATTGCGCGACGACCTGGTGCCGCTGAACCGCAAGTACCCGCTGGCTGAATTGCTGGCGGCCTGCAACCGCTACCTCGACACCGCCCCGCGCGATTTCATCACCTTCGAGTACTGCATGCTCGACGGTGTTAACGATTCGGTGGAACACGCGCAACAGTTGATCGAACTCGTCAAAGGCACCGTGTCTTGCAAGTTCAACCTGATCCCGTTCAACCCGTTTCCCGCGTCGGGCCTGACGCGCTCGCCGCACGAGCGTGTGATGGCGTTTGCACGGGTGCTCCAAGACGCTGGCATCGTGACCACGGTGCGCAAGACGCGCGGTGACGACATCGACGCCGCCTGCGGTCAACTGGCCGGCGAGGTGCAGGACCGCACCCGAATGAAAGACCGCATCTTGATCCGAGCCCCGATTCGAATTCATCCCGCACTTCCGATTGACGACGCCGCGGCGCGGCCGGAGTCGCGCGCTTGAAGGCGGCGTCGTTGGCGCGTCGATGCGCGGCAGGTGCCGTTGTGCTGGCCGGTGCCTGGCTGGCGAGCTGCGCCAATCCCGGCGGACTGGGTGCCGGCTCGCCCATCGCTGCCAACGAGACGAAGGATCGCATCACCGCGTCCGACGAATCCGATGCCAGCAAGCGTGCGCGGGTGCGGCTGGACCTGGCCTCAGCCTATTTCGGCAGGGGCCAGATGACGGTGGCGCTCGACGAGGTGAAGCTGGCCATTGCGGCCGACCCGACTGTGGCGGCGGCCTTCAACCTGCGCGGGCTCATCTACGCCAGCCTGGGGGACGACCGGTTGGCCGAAGAGAGTTTTCGGCGCGCACTGCAACTCGACGCGCGCGACGCGGATTCGATGCAGAACTACGCCTGGTATCTGTGCCAGCAGAAACGGTTTGCGGAAGCCAACGCGATGTTCGAGCAGGCGCTGACGGTGCCCCAATACCGCGACGCGCCGCGAACCTTGCTGGCCCAGGGCGTCTGCCTGGCACGTGGCGGGCAGTGGGCCAACGCGGAGCGGGCCCTGCAACGCGCCTACGAGCTCGACCCGGCCAACCCGTCCACCACGGTCAACCTCGCCGAGGTGCTGTACCGGCGAGGCGAACACGAGCGCGCTCGCTTCTACATCCGCCGTGTCAACAGCGTGGCCGATGTGGCCAATGCGCAGACCTTGTGGCTGGCGGCCCGCATCGAGAACCGGCTCGGCAATGCGCAGGGTGTCGAAGACCTGGGCAACCAGATCCGCAACCGCTTTCCGCGGTCTGCCGAGGCCGCGGCCTTCGAGCGGGGCCAGTTCGATGACTGAGGCCACGCATGACACGGCCGCCAGCCCCCCCCGCTCGGCCGGTGCCCTGCTGAAGCAGGCGCGGCAGGCGCAAGGCCTGCATATTGCGGCGCTGGCGGCGTCGATCAAGGTCGCGCAGCGCAAGCTCGAATCGCTGGAGGCGGACCGCTTCGACGAGTTGCCTGACGCCACGTTCACCCGCGCGCTGGCGCAAACGGTGTGCCGCAGTTTGAAGATCGACTCGGCACCGGTGCTGGCCTTGCTGCCGAAGCTGCCCGGCAACGCGCTGGGCCAGATGGGCGAAGGGATCAACATGCCGTTTCGCGAGCGGCCGGGGCGCAGCGAGCCGCAGGACTGGACTCGCCTGGCGTCGCCGGCGGTGTGGGGCCCAGCGCTCGTCTTGCTGGGCGCGCTGCTGGTGTACTTGCTGCCGGCCGATCTGCTGACCCGACTGCAAGGCAGCGGGCCTGCGACGGTCGCGGTCCCGGTCGCGGTCCCGATGGCAGCGTCTGCGGTATCCGCTGCGCAGCCCGTGCCGGCCTCCACAAGCCCGGCAGAGGTTCCGGCAGTGTCCGCCTCCAGCGTGGTCGAAACGGTTTTCTCGGCACCACCGCTGGCGGTGCCCGCCAGCGGCGTCCCTGCCACGGCAGCGGCGGGTCCGCTGCAACTGCGGGCCAGCGCCGAATCTTGGATCGAAGTGCAGGACGCTGCCTCGCAGGTGCTGCTGTCGCGCATGGTGCTGGCGGGCGAAAGCGTGCAGCTGGACGGGGCCATGCCGCTGCGGGTCAAAATCGGCAATGCCGCTGGAACTGAAGTGGTGTTCCGCGGCCAGCCACTGAGTCTGGTGCCGTTCACGCGTGACAACGTGGCGCGGCTTGAGTTGAAGTAGCCTCTGGACGAGTTGACAACGATGAACCCCACAGCGCCTTCCCTGCACGATTTCATCGAACCCGCCGTGCCGCTTTCGCGCATCACCCGGCAGGCCGTGGTTCGCTGGCAGTCCCGCGTGGTGACGGTGGGCGGCGGTGCGCCGGTGCGCGTGCAGTCGATGACCAACACCGATACCGTGAACGTGATCGAGACCGCGATCCAGGTCAAGGAGCTGGCGGTGGCCGGCTCCGAGATGGTGCGCATCACCGTCAACACGCCCGAAGCGGCCGCGGCCGTTCCGCACATTCGCGACCAGCTCGACCGCATGGGCATCGACGTTCCGCTGATCGGCGACTTTCACTACAACGGCCACCGCCTGCTGACCGACCACCCGGCTTGTGCCGAGGCGCTCAGCAAGTACCGCATCAATCCCGGCAACGTGGGCAAGGGCGACAAGCACGACCGCCAGTTCGCGCTGATGGTGGAGGCCGCCGCGAAGTACGACAAGGCGGTGCGCATCGGCGTCAACTGGGGCAGCCTGGACCAGGAACTGCTGACCCAGATGATGGACGACAACGCGACGCTGGCCGACCCGCACCCGCCGCAGCAGATCATGTACCGCGCCATCATCGCGTCGGCGCTCGAGTCGGCCCGGCGCGCGGAAGAAATCGGCCTGCGCCGCGAGCAGATCATCCTGTCCTGCAAGATGTCGGGCGTGCAGGATCTGATCAGCGTCTACCGCGCGCTGGCCAAGCGCTGCGACTACGCCTTGCATCTGGGTTTGACCGAAGCGGGCATGGGCACCAAGGGCACGGTCGCGTCGACGGCGGCGTTGTCGCTGTTGCTGCAAGACGGCATCGGCGACACCATCCGCGTCTCGCTCACACCGCAACCCGGTGAGGCGCGCACGCAAGAAGTGCTGGTGGCGCTGGAGATCCTGCAGTCGCTCGGCCTGCGCTCGTTCAACCCCAGCGTCACCGCCTGCCCCGGTTGCGGCCGCACCACCAGCACCACGTTCCAGGAGCTGACCCAGCAGATCGACGACTTCCTGCGGGCGCAGATGCCGGTCTGGCGCGAACGCTATCCCGGCGTCGAGAAGATGAAGGTGGCGGTGATGGGCTGCATCGTCAACGGCCCTGGCGAGAGCAAGCATGCCGACATCGGCATCAGCCTGCCGGGCACCGGCGAGGCGCCTGCGGCACCGGTGTTCATCGACGGCGAGAAGGCGCTGACCCTTCGCGGCGACAACATCGCGGCCGATTTCCGCGGCGTGGTCGAGAGCTACATCGAGAAGCGCTTCGGCGCGGCCGCTGCGCAGCATCCGACCGAGCAGGTCTGAGGCCTGCTCAGCCTTCCCATCTCGCCGCTCGGCAGCGGCGAACCGCTGACTTTCTGACCAACGATTGAAATGGCTGAACAACTCAGAGCCGTCAAAGGCATGAACGACATCCTGCCGCCGGATTCGGCGCGCTGGGAGTGGTTCGAAGACAAGGTGCGTGGCCTGATGGCGCGCTACGGTTACGCAAACGTTCGCACGCCCATCGTCGAGCCGACCGCGCTGTTCGTGCGCGGGCTGGGCGAGGTGACCGACATCGTCGAGAAAGAGATGTATTCCTTCGTCGATGCGATGAACGGCGACAAGTTGACGCTGCGCCCCGAGGCCACCGCCGGCATCGTGCGCGCG
>JANNEI010000611.1:0-4177 GCA_031378565.1 Burkholderiales bacterium | reverse complement strand
GCGATCGAGGTCGGACCAGCGCCACGCCACAGCGCGTGGCCCGAGTCGCACAGACGCCGGGAATCAGCCCTCGGCAATCCAGCGGTAAATCGAGCGAGTCAAGCCAGTCACCTTGAGGACCGAGGGCAGCCGAGCGAGCTGGCGGTGAGGATCGTCGCCCGGCCGCGACTGAGCGGGTGGCAAGTCCGGTGAGGCAGGGGCGGTCGCAGCGCGCATGGTGGACATCCGGAACGGGGCGATCGGCGCGTGTAGTACCGAGCCCTTGGCTACTATCCGCGCGGCGCACCACGTGCGGGAGAAGCTAATGAGTTTGCTTTGCGTTGCCAGAACGTCGATGTCTAACCGCACTTCGCGCGTTAATTCTGGGCGTGAGGAATGTTCGCAGTGAAAGCTGATGACCTCGACACACGAACCGTCACCTTGCAGGTGCAACGTGTGAACGGCCAGTGGGAGACGGTGTTCGGTGGCGAGCCGCCTGTTCGCGATGGGACGATGGCCGAGTTGACGCTCCGCATGAGTGCCTTGCGCGACTCCGATTTGAAGAGACTGCTGAACCAGCAATTGCTGGTCAAGGTGCTCGACGAGGGCACGGAGCTGCAGGTGGCGGTTGCAGGCGCACCTGCGCAGGACGGCGCCGTGGGGGGCCGGCACCATGTGCGCGTCCCGGCCCGCTACTGGCCGGGCGAGTCCGTCCGATTCGTTCCCGTGCGCATCGGCCCGCCCAGCCGCTCCAGCGTCAAAATTGACGAGCTGCGAGGTGGGCTATGGCTGCGCCACGTCGGCCTCGATCGGTGCGAGATGGTCAGCAGCAACATCATTCTGCCCACCGGCCCTGGGACGGGATTGGCTGTTAGCCCGAACCACGCGTACACCGTGCTGTCCGAACGCTACGAGACGCATCGCATTTCGCACACTGGGAATGCTTACGAGAGGGTGTTCTTCCAAGAGTCGGACGAGAACTGGTACCCCTTGTCGGGCCTGCGCGATGGGGTGCGCGAACGCTCGGAGCGCCAGATTCTGGCGTGCGCATGGGAGTCGATCGAGGCCAAGCTGGGATGGTGCCGCCTCCCGCCCCATCCGGACTCGATGAAGTTGCGTAAGACGGACGATGACGAGTGAATCAGACTTGATGGGCCGCGGCGACTACAACCGAGTGCAGAATCGTCGGGCACTATTTCCTTCCAGCTGTCGAACGCGCTCGAGGCTCACGAGCCTCCAGCCCAGGCCCGCGAGCGTGGGCGCGCTGCGAGCCGCGTGAAGGGCGCGCTCGCGCAGGGCTGTGCCCGCCGTTGACTGCGCAGAGCGCGTCTGTGTTGGCCAGCAGTGCGCATTGCGCTCCATCGTTCGATTTCCGACCGGCGCCAGACGACAGCGCGCGGGCCCAGGCGCACCTGGCGTGGGAACGCCCCGAAGAATCACCAGAGTCCACCAACAAAATCTAGGCACCGACTGACGCGAGGGCGAGGGTGGAATCGGCCGCAATTCCAGCGCGCATGCCAGCAGGGCGTGGCGCGCGGACGCGGGTGGTGGCTGGATTGCGGATGTGCCAAGATGAATGTAGCTGCCGTACTCTTTCGAGTTGCGCCGGCTGAAGTCCAGTACACGGCCCAAGGGAGGGCCAGCGGAGGATCCGAGTCAGACACTCGGATTGGAAGGATGGCGTGGAATGGATGAAGCAGATTCGCATGTTGAAGCCGAGCCTTCCGCTCATCCCTGTCGTGTCGCCGCGTCGCTGGTTGCGACGCTGAACCTCGCGAGCTACCAGAACGCGGTGCCGATGCTCAGAGAACTGAGCATCGTCAACGATTCGGCCGAGGCGGCCGCAGAGCTTGACCTTACCGTCGAGTCAGTACCCGCATTTCTCAAGCCCAAGACTTGGCGAATCGATGCAATCGGGGCGGCTCAGCAGATTCGCATCACCGATCTGGATGTCCAGCTCGATGGAGCCCTGCTTTCCCGGCTCACCGAGTCCGAAAAGGCGACGGTCTCGTTTTCTCTGCGCCGTCGCAGTGAGCCAGCGCAAGAGCTTTTTCGCCTGGACACGCCGGTGGACTTGCTGCCACGCAACCAATGGGGCGGTTTGTCCCAGTTGCCGGACATGGTTGCCGCGTTCGTGCAGCCCAACGAGCCTGCGGTCGAACGCCTTCTCAAGCTCGCCGCAGACGTTCTGCGCAAGAACGGCAAGAACCCAGCGCTCGACGGCTACAAGGCCGGTGCCAAACGTGCCTGGGAGTTGACGTCAGGTATCTGGAGCGCTGTCGCGTCGATGGGGCTTGACTACGCGTTGCCGCCGGCTAGCTTCGAACACAGTGGTCAAAAGGTGCGTGGACCCGCGCAGATTGCCGATGCCGGGTTGGCGACCTGTCTCGACCTGGCGCTCCTGTTTTGTGCAGCCATAGAGCAGGCAGGGTTGAATCCGCTCCTGGTCTTCACAAAGGGACACGCGTTCGCTGGCGTGTGGCTAAAACCCGAAGAGTTCTCGACCACTGTGGTCGATGATGTGACCGCGCTGCGCAAGCGCGTCAAGCTCAAGGAGCTCTTGCTGTTCGAGACGACAGTCGTCACGCAACGGCCGGCGCCGTCGTTTTCGCATGCGGCGCAAATCGGCTCGCAGCTCATTGCGGAGGAAAAAGAAGAGGCCTTCGAGCTGGCCATCGACATTCGGCGTGCGCGGATGCAGCGTATCAAGCCGCTGGCCAGTGCGGAGGCAGCCGTGAAGTCTGGGCCAATCGAACTGCCGCCGGTGCTCGAGCCCGAATTCGATGAGGCCCCCGATCTGCCTGAGGATGGCCCTGTCGCAGAGCCCGACCCATCCACGCTCGACCCCAAGGACCGTCTCGCGCGCTGGCAGCGCAAGTTGCTGGACCTTTCTCTGCGCAACAACTTGCTCAACTTCAAAGGCGGCAAGAAAGCGCTGAAGTTGGAAGCGCCCGACCCAGGCGCTCTTGAAGATCTGCTTTCGGACGGCCAATCGCTGAAACTGCTGTCTCGGCCTGATCTGATGGATGGCGCCGACCCGCGCGATCAGGCGATCTACGAACGGCGCGAGCGCGAAGACCTGCGGCGTGAGCATGCACTCGACGCGTTGAAGCGGCGTGAGGTGTTCGTCGCTGTGCAGCAGGAAGAATTGGAGACGCGGCTGGTGGAGCTGTATCGCACGGCGCGCTCGACCCTCCAAGAGGGCGGGGCAAATACGCTCTACTTGGCAATGGGGTTCCTCACCTGGACGCGTGACGATAAGGCGGGGCAGCGCTACCGGGCGCCCCTGGTCCTCGTGCCGGTGACCTTGAATCGCAAGAGTGCGCGATCCGGTTTCACCCTCACGTTGCACGACGACGAACCTCGCTTCAATCCGACGCTGATCGAGATGCTGCGTCAAGACTTCAAGCTCAACCTCGGCGTCGCCGAAGGTGAGTTGGCCAAGGACGAAGCCGGCCTTGACTTGGCGTCCATCTGGAAAGCTGTCTCTCACGCAGTCAAGGACATCAAAGGCTGGGAGGTGAGCGAAGACGCGGTGCTCGCGATGTTCTCGTTCGCCAAATACCTGATGTGGAAGGACTTGACTGAACGCACTGACCAACTGCGGGAGAACGCGGTGGTTCGGCACCTCATCGATACACCGCGGGAGAGCTATCCCAGCGGCGTTGGATTTCCAAACCCGAAGCGTCTCGATCTCGAGTTCGGACCCGAGCAGACGTTTTGTCCGTTGCCGGCGGACTCTTCGCAGCTTTCTGCGGTGATGGCGGCTGTGCGCGGCAAAGATTTCGTGCTGATCGGGCCGCCGGGCACGGGAAAGAGCCAGACCATCTCGAATCTGATCGCGCAGTGCTTGGCTGAGGGCAAGCGGGTGCTCTTCGTGTCAGAAAAGATCGCGGCCCTCGACGTGGTCTATCGGCGCTTGCGCGAGGTTGGCCTGGGCGAGTTCTGCCTGGAGCTTCACTCCAGTAAGGCCAGAAAGCTCGACGTACTGGCGCAGCTCCAGAAGTCCTGGGAAGCACGAGGAGAAATCGACCAGGACGCCTGGCGCGCCGAAGCGCTGCGACTGAAGCGGTTGCGCGATCAGCTCAACATTTACGTCAATCGGCTTCACCATCGACACTCGAATGGCCTGACCATCTATGAAGCCATCGGCCGCGTGGTTGACGGGCAAGGTGACGCGGCGCTGGGCTTGTCATGG
>JANNEI010000586.1:0-2856 GCA_031378565.1 Burkholderiales bacterium | reverse complement strand
TGCCTCAGCGAAGCCTTCAAGCTGATGCGCGCCCAGTCGCCGCAGGGCGGCCGCATCATCAACAACGGATCGATCTCGGCGCACGCGCCCCGTCCCGGCTCCATCGCCTACACCGCGACCAAGCACGCGATCAGCGGCCTGACGCGCGCTGCGGCGCTCGACGGCCGCGCCTTCGACATCGCGGTCGGGCAGATCGACATCGGCAACGTGGCCAGTGACATGACCGAGAAGATGGTCAAGGGCGTGCCGCAGGCCGACGGCAGCATCCGCCCCGAGGCACGCATGGACCTGTCCGCCGTGACCGACACCTACATGGCGATGGCGCGCCTGCCGCTGACCGCCAATGTGCTGTTCATGACGGTGATGGCAACCAGGATGCCGTTTGTCGGGCGCGGCTGAAGCTCGGGTCTTCGCTGCGCGATTGAGCGGGGAGCTGTGGTGAGAGTCTGGCGGTTTAAGGGTTTTATTTACCGCCAAGGCGCAAAGGGCGCGAAGGACGCGAAGGGAACTCAAGGTGTTGCTGGTCTCTTGCTTCGCGATATTTCTTCGCGCCCTTTGCGTCCTTTGCGCCTTGGCGGTGAAAGTCCCTTTGCTCATGCGCTGCGGTTCCGTGCCGCTGACGATTCACCAAACTCTGAAATGAAAGCCACAGCATGACCACCCTTGGATTCATCGGCGCCAGCGGCCTCATGGGTCACGGCATGGCGAAGAACCTGCTCGTCAAGGGCCACGCGTTGCAACTCAGCGTGCACCGCAACCGAGAGCGCGTGGCCGACCTGCTGGCCGCCGGCGCGGTGGAGGCCACGTCTCACACCGCGATGGCCGCGCAGTGCGACTGGGTGTTTTTGTGCGTCACCGGTTCGCCGCAGGTCGAAGCCGTCGTGCTCGGCGATCAGGGCCTGCTGGCCGGGTCACGGCCGGGCGGGGTCATCGTCGACTGTTCGACCAGTGAGCCCGATTCCACCGCGCGCCTGCGCGAGCGCTGCGCAGCGGCTGGCGTCGCCTTCGTCGATGCGCCGCTGACGCGCACGCCGGTCGAGGCCGAGGCCGGCAAGCTCAACGTGATGGTCGGCGCCGACGACGCCCTGTTCGCGCGCCTGGAACCGCTGCTGCGCTGTTTCGCCGAAAACGTGTTTCATGTCGGCGGGCCGGGCGCTGGGCACACCGTCAAGCTGCTGAACAACTTCATCGCGCAGGCCATCTGCACCGCCACCGCCGAGGCTTTCGCGGTCGGCCAGCGTTCGGGCATTGCGCTGAAAGGGCTGGTCGATGTGGTGTCGGCCGGCGGCGCGAACTCGGGCATCTTCCAGGCGATGGCGAAGACGCTTTCGGGCGACATGGCTGGGCTGAAGTTCGAACTCGACAACGCGCGCAAGGACATCCGCTACTACACCCACGTGGCCGAGTCGCTGGCGATTCCCAGCCTGATGGGCGAGGCGGTGCACCAGTCGCTGACGCTGGCCAGCGCGCTCGGCCACGGTAAAAAGTACGTGCCCTCGCTGGTCGAAGCGCAGGAGCAGTTGACCGGCGCACGCATCATCCCGCGCTGAAATCTCGACGGAGACATTCGATGTCCATCGCCTGCCTGATCCACGGTGCGCACGACCTGCGCCTGCAAGACGAAACCCCGCCGCCACTGGGCCCGCACGACGTGCTGCTGCGCCTGGGCGCGGGTGGCATCTGCGGGTCTGACCTGCACTACTACCAGCACGGCCGCGTCGGTGCGTTCGAAGTGCGCGAGCCGCTGGTGCCGGGGCACGAGGCGTCGGGCATCGTCGACAGCGTGGGCATCGCGGTCACGCGCGTGACGCCGGGGCAGAAGGTGGCGATCAACCCGTCGCACCCCTGCGGCCACTGCGACTATTGCCGAGGCGGGCGCGGCAACCTGTGCCGCAGCATGTTCTTCCTCGGCAGCGCCAGCGTGTTTCCGCACGCGCAAGGCATGTTTCGCGAACGCTTCGTGATGGGCGAGGCGCAGCTCACGCCAATCATTGAACCCGACATCTCGCTCGGCGAAATCGCCTGCGCCGAGCCGCTGTCGATCGGCCTGCACGCGGTGCAGCGCGCCGGCCCGCTGCTGGGTGAAACGGTGCTGGTCACCGGCGGCGGCACCATCGGCTGCATGAGCGTGATGGCGGCGCGGCTGGCCGGCGCGGCACAGGTGATCTGCTGCGACATCAACGACCGCGCGCTGGCGATGGCCCGCACGGTGGGCGCTGACCGCACCATCCGCAGCGACCAGGTGGCGGCAAGCACCTTCGCCGACATCGCCGATGTGTCCATCGAAGCCGCCGGCAGCCCGGCCGCGCTGGCCACCTGCCTGACCGCCACGAAGCGCGGGGGGCGGATCATCCAGGTCGGCACGCTGCCGCCCGAGGTCTCGTTCCCGGCCAACAGCCTGATGGCACGCGAGTTGGACTACCGCGGCTGCTTTCGCGCCCACCTCGAATTCGACTGGGCGGTGCAGGCCATTCGCACCCGCCGTGTCGACGTGCGCCCGCTGATCAGCGCGCAGTTGCCGTTGTCGCAGGCGCGCGAAGCGTTCGACCTGGCGCTGGACCGCACACGCAGCACCAAGGTTCAATTGATTGCTCACTGAGCCCACCACCATGACCACACGACTCGCCGGAAAAACCGCCTTCCTCACCGCCGCTGGCCAAGGCATCGGCCGCGCGGTGGCGCTGGCCTTCGTGCGCGAAGGCGCGCGCGTGATCGCCACCGACAACAACCCGGCCCTGCTCGAATCGTTGCAGGCCGAGTGCGCCTGCACCACGCAGTTGCTCGACGTGACCGACGCCGCCGCCGTCAAGGCCGCAGCCGCGGCGCACGGCCCGGTCGACGTGCTGTTCAACGGGG
>JANNEI010000580.1:0-3482 GCA_031378565.1 Burkholderiales bacterium | reverse complement strand
GCTGGTTCAGATCGAGCTGGTTCAGATCCATCTCGACATCATCCCGCAGGCACCAGGAACAGCGTGGCCAGCGGCGGCAGCGTGAGCCGGATCGACTGCGCGCGGCCGTGGCTGGCCACCGATTCGACCGCCAGCGCGGTGTCGCGATTGCCGGCGTTGGTGCCGCCGTAGAACGACGAGTCGGTGTTCAACACTTCGCGCCACGCAGCCGCGCCCGTTGGCACGCCGAGCCTGAAGTGTTCGCGCAGCACCGGCGTCATGTTGCTGACCACCAGCACCATCGCGCCCGATTCGTCACGGCGAATCCACGACAGCAGGGATTGTTCGGCGTCGTGGGCATCGATCCACTCGAAGCCGCCGGCGTTGCAGTCGAGGCGGTGCAACGCGGGCCGTTCGCAGTAGAGCCGGTTCAGGTCGCGCACCAGTTGCTGCACGCCGGCATGGCGCGCGTCGGCAAGCTGGCCCCAGGGCAGTTCGGCGTCGTGATTCCATTCCTCGCGCTGGCCCCATTCCTGACCCATGAAGAGCAGCTTCTTGCCCGGGTGGCCCCACATGAAACCGTAGTAGGCGCGCAGGTTGGCGAAGCGTTGCCAATCGTCGCCCGGCATGCGGCCGAGGATCGAGCCCTTGCCGTGCACGACCTCGTCGTGCGACAGCGGCAGCACGAAATTCTCGGAAAACGCATAGACCAGGCTGAACGTCATCTGGCTGTGGTGCCAGCGCCGGTGCACCGGGTCTTCGGCCATGAACTTCAGCGTGTCGTGCATCCAGCCCATGTTCCATTTGAAGTGGAAGCCCAGCCCGCCGTGGTACGTGGGCGCACTGACACCGGGGAACGCGGTGGACTCTTCGGCCAGCGTGATCGCGCCCGGGCATTCGGTGCCGACCACCTCGTTTGCGCGGCGCAAGAAGTGGATTGCTTCCAGGTTCTCGCGCCCGCCGTACTGGTTGGGCAGCCACTCGCCGTCCTTGCGCGAATAGTCGCGGTACAGCATCGATGCAACCGCGTCGACCCGCAGGCCGTCGATGCCCTGGCGCTCGATCCAGTACAGCGCGCTGCCGACCAGGAAGTTGCGCACCTCGTGGCGGCCGAAGTTGTAGATCAGCGTGTTCCAGTCGCGGTGAAATCCTTCTCGCGGGTCGGCGTATTCGTACAGCGCGGTGCCGTCGAATTGCGCCAGGCCGAAGGCGTCGCTCGGGAAGTGCGCCGGCACCCAGTCGAGGATCACGCCCACACCGTGCGCACGGCAGGCCGCCACGAAGCGGGCAAAGCCCTCGGGCGGGCCGAAGCGCGCGGTCGGTGCGTACAGCCCCAGCGTTTGGTAGCCCCACGAGCCGTCGAACGGGTGCTCGGTGACGGGCATCAGTTCGAGATGCGTGAAGCCCAGGTCGGCCACGTAGGCCGGCAGCCCCGCCGCCAGTTCGTCCCAGCTGTGCCAGCGGCCGTCGGGGTGGCGCCGCCACGAGCCGAGGTGAACTTCGTAGATCGACACCGGCGCTGGGCGCGAGTTGGCAGCGGCCCGCGTTGCCGGCAGCGCCTGCGCCGCCGGCAAGGCCGCCACCACGCTGGCGGTTTCGGGTCGCATTTGCGCCGCGCGCGCGTACGGGTCGGCCTTCAGCGGCAGGCGCACGCCGTCGGGGCCGATCAGCTCGAACTTGTAGTGGTCGCCGGTGCCCACGTGCGGAATGAAGATTTCCCACACGCCACCACCGCCGCGCGAGCGCATGGCGTGGCGGCGGCCGTCCCAGCCGTTGAAGTCGCCGACCACCGCCACCCGTTGCGCGTTCGGCGCCCACACCGCGAAGCGCACGCCGTCGACCTGGCCCACGCTCAGCGGGTGCGCGCCCAGCATCAGGAACGGACGCAGGTGCGAGCCCTCGCCGAAGAAGTGCAGGTCGGCCTCGGGAATCAGCGGGCCGAAGCTGTAGGCGTCGGCATAGCGGCCCTCGCTGCCGTCGTCCCAGCGCACCTGCAGCCGGTAGTCGAAGCGATTCTTGCGGCGCGGCACGCGCGCCTCCCAGAGGCCGTCGGCGTGGCGCGGTTCCAGCGCAACGATGCGCCGGCCTGGCGTGGCCTGCGTCGCTTGCGGGGCGCTGCCGGTTCGATCCACCTCGTGCAGGGTCACCTCGGTGGCACCCGGCAACAGTGCCCGCATCCACAGCGCACCCTCTGCATCGGGGTGCAGGCCGAGCACGGCGAACGGATCGGCGTGACGGGCCTGAACCAGCGCGTCAACGTCGGTGTCGGACAACATGCTCGGGCTCCTGAGAAGGGCGCAGGTGAGTCGGCTCAGCGAGGCGGCAGCGACCACACCTTGTCGATGTACTCGCGCACCGTGCGGTCGGACGAGAAGCTGCCCATCCCTGCCACGTTCAGCAGCGCCGTGCGCGCCCAGGCAGCCGGGTCACGGTACAGCACGTCGACACGCTCTTGCGCCGCCAGGTAGTCGGCAAAGTCGGCCAGCAGCATATAGGTGTCACGCTGCCGCAGCGAGTCGACCACGTCGCGGTAGCGGTCGGACTCGCCTTGCGAGAACGCACCGCCACCGATGGCGTCGAGCACCGCGCGCAGGCGCGGGTCTTGTTCGACGTGCAGGCGCGGGTCGTGGCCCAGCGACTTGCTGCGAGCCACCGCGTCCGCCCGCAGGCCGAACACGAACATGTTCTCGGGGCCGAAGGCCTGCGCCATCTCGATGTTGGCGCCGTCCCAGGTGCCGATGGTCAGTGCGCCGTTGAGCGCGAACTTCATGTTGCCGGTGCCCGAAGCCTCGGTGCCGGCGGTGGAGATCTGCTGCGACAGGTCGGCCGCCGGAATGATCACTTCGGCCAGCGACACGCTGTAGTTGGGCAGGAACACGACCTTCAGCTTGTCGCGCATGCGCGGGTCGCCGTTGACCACCCGGGCCACGTCGTGGATCAGGTGAACGATCTGCTTGGCCATGTGGTAAGCCGACGCGGCCTTGCCCGCGAAGATCACCGTGCGCGGCAGCCACGGCGCTTTCGGGTCGGCCAGGACCGCCTGGTAGCGCGCAACCACGTGCAGCACGTTGAGCAATTGGCGCTTGTATTCGTGGATGCGCTTGACCTGCACGTCGAACAGGCTGGCGGGGTCGATGGCCATGCCGAGTTCGCGCGCCACCAGCGCGGCCAGGCGCTCCTTGTTGTCGCGCTTGGCCTGCATGAAGGCGACACCCAGCGTCTTCTGCGCGGCCAGCGGTGCGAGACGGGCCAGCTGGTCAAGGTCGGTGCGCCAGCCTTCGCCGAGGGTCGTGTCGAGCAGCGACGACAGCACCGGGTTGGCCTGCGCCAGCCAGCGCCGCGGCGTGACGCCGTTGGTGACGTTGGTGAAGCGGTCGGGGTACAGCGCGGCGAAGTCCGCGAAGATGGTCTGCACCATCAGTTCGGAGTGCAGCGCCGAGACGCCGTTGACCTTGTGCGAAGCCACGATCGACAGCGCCGCCATGCGCAGCCGGCGGTCGCCG
>JANNEI010000792.1:0-5637 GCA_031378565.1 Burkholderiales bacterium | reverse complement strand
GCGACTCTTTCACGCCGGGCCAGTACGGCACGAAGCCCGAGTACACCCCGGTGGTCTTGAACTGCTGTGCGGCGAGCAGGCGGATCTTGCCGCGCACGCTGTCGTAGCCGCCGCCGAGTTTGTCCGTGACCGACGCGTTGTTGAACCAGTGATGCGGGTACAGCCCGAACAGCGTCGTCGGGTCCGAGCCTTCCATCGCACGGGTGGTGGCCTTGAAGACGGTCTCGACCTGGCTCGTCGATGCGTCGTATCGCCACTCGACCCGCGTGTCCTGAATGAAGGCATACGCGTGGCTCGCGAAGAGCTTCAGCGTTGCGGGCTGGTCGTCGGGCAGGGCTGCGGCCGAGAAGAAGCCGGTGCCGGCCGGCAACCGACCCAGCCACTCGGTGGCCGACACCTGCTCCCAGCGCACGCCGGTGGGACCGAACAGCGCATACGCCTTGCCCTTCACGCGAAGCGCCAGCACGCGCGCATCGCCAGCCGCCTCGATGCGTTCGGCGGCCATCGGCAGCTTCAGTCGCACATCGCCACGCGACAACTGGAAGTAGGCGTACGGGCTGCCGTGGGCGATGGTGGCGGTGAACTGATCCGCGTCGCGCCCCATCGAGATGTCGATCGACCAGTCGCCGGTTTGGGCGAGCTTGGCCTGGCCGGGTTCGAACGCGGCCGGCACGATCAACAGCGGGTCGCGGTGCGGGTAGCGGATCTCGACATCGCGGCGCGGCGTGGGCGTCACTTCCTTGCTGGGCAGCGCCATCTCGAAGCCGGCCGGCGTGGCCTTGAACGTCAGCGGCTGGGCGTAGATCACCTCGGGCTTGGCGTTGAACACCAGGGTCGAATACCACTGGTTGGTCGGCGCGGCGGTCTTCAGCAACGCCTCGGTGCGCAGCAGCGCGGCCGGCATCTTGCGGTCCGGCCCTTTGGGCGCGAGGGAATAGCTGGCCTCTCCGACCTTGACAGGCTGCGCCAGCGCGCCGCCGCAAGCGAGCCAGGCCACGAGAGTTGCGACGCTGCAGACGACGAATGGCTTCATGGAAATTCCTTCGCAGGCGCTGCATGGCGCCGCGACTGCGATCATATTGAAAGCGCTTTCATAAACCCGCTCAGGTTTACCCGAATGCCGATTCGACGGCCGAACGTTCATCACGCACCACAAGCCCGGGAAAGTACGGAGGCACTGCGCGTTGACGTGGAAGCATCCGTTGATTACGCTTGTGAAAGCGCTTTCAGTACTTATTCGGGCACGCCTCCACCATGAACAATTCAACCTCTTCGAGCAGGCGCTCGACACCCCGCACTGCGATGGCCGGCCGTGGGCTGCAACGACTGGCACCGCGCGCGGGACTGGCCTTTGCTGCACTGTCGGCCAGCCTCGGCTGCCAGGCGGTCGACTTCGGCCCGTTCAGCCTCACGGGGTTCGCCAAGGCCGAAGTCACGCGCGTCAACAACTACTGCCCCGACTGCCAGCTTGAAAAGGACGAGAACAAGCAGCGCTATTGGGCCGATGAACTGGTGCAGGGCAAGTCCTACGGCGCTGGCACCACGCATGTCACGCTGGTGCAGCCCTTCCTCGGTGCCAAGTTCGACCTGGGTCGCGGCTTCAAGTTGTCCGGGCTGTTGAGCCAGCGCTGGCGAGATGGCAAGGAAGACTTCAAGGGCTTCCTGTACGAAGCCAACCTCGCCGTCAGCCACGAGGACTACGGCAGCCTGCGCGCCGGTGCGATGACCACGCGCGCCTGGAGCAGCGCCGACTATCCCTACGGCACCAACATCGGCGTGGCCGATGCCTGGGCCTCCAGCGGTGCCGGCTACGGGCTGCTGACGCGGGCGGTGCGCTATACCTCCCGCGTGTTCGACGTAGCTGAGGGCGACCTGGTGCTCGAAGCCACCTACGACATCGGCAAACCCGGCTGGCACAAGAACAAGCCCCGGTTCCTGGAGGTCTGGGCGCAGTTCCATCGCGGTGACCTGGTCGTCGACGCGATGTGGCAGACCACGCGCAACGGCACGCCGTCGGCCTTCGGCCACGGCCCGTTCACCGGCCTGACGCCATTCCCCGAAGACGACTCGAAGCTCGGCAGCTCGGGGCAGAGCATTGCGATGGTGATGGCGCGCTACCAGGTCGACTCGAAGCTCGAAATCTCGGGCGGACTGCGCGGCAACCGCTGGAGCGGAGCGTTTGCGGCCATCACCACGTCGGGCACCGCAGGCAGCTTCGACCAGTGGAACAACATGTTCAACGTCGACTGGAGCAAGGACCTCGGCGGCGGCGTGTTTCGCGGCTACCCTGCCACCTCGCTCGACCTGATGCTGGGCCTGCGCTACCGCATGGGCCGGTGGGTGGCTTCGACCGGCATGGTCCACCTCGGCGCGGCAGCCACGTCGAACCCGAGCGACCGGGGGCAAAGCAACTCGGCCACGATCAACACCATCGGGCTGAACTACGACTTTCAAAACGGCTTGCAGGTCTACGGCCTGGCCGGCATCGTGAACTATGCCAAGAAAGGCTTGTCGCCGATCTCGATGCCGAGCAACTCGGCCTTCACCAATGTCGACTCGCGCCTGAGCACCACCGGCAACTGGTTCGGTGCCGGCGCGGTCTATGTGTTCTAGGATGAATCAACCCCCACGTCGCTTCGCTCCTGCCCCCCGAGGGGGAGGTCAATGCCTTCGGGCGGCCGAGCGCCACTGACATGCAATCGCCCAAGGCCAACCTCATGAAGTTCACCTCATTCAATGCCGTGTCGCCGCGTGCGCGCTGGCTGGTTTCTGCTGGCATCGCGTTCGCGTTCGCCGCCGTTCTGGTGGCTTGCGGCGGCGGCGGCACCACGCCCTACAGCGGCGTGCAGGTGCGCCCGCTCAGCGCCGAGTTCAGCGCGCGCAAGGCGGTGGCCTATTCGCCGTACCGCACGGCCGTCAACGAAGCCGGCCTGGCCGGCGAGGTGATTCCCGAGGCGAACATCAAGCAGGACCTCGACCTGCTGCTGGCCGCCGGCTTCGGTTTGATCCGCGTCTTCGACAGCGACGACAAGGTCGGCAAGGGCACGCTGCAGGTCATTCGCAAATACGGGCTCGACATCAAGGTGCAGTTGGGCATCTACATCAAGAGCGGTGACGACGCCTACAACCAGGCGCAACTGGCGCGCTCGGTGGCGCTGGCCAACCAGTACAGCGACATCGTGCTCGCGGTCAGCGTGGGCAACGAGAACATGGTGGTGTGGTCGTTCAACAAGGTCGCCCCCGACGTGATGGGCGGCTACCTCAAGAAGGTGCGCGACCAGATCGCTCAACCCGTGACCACCGACGACAACTGGCTGTTCTGGGCCAGCGCGCCGAACACGATCACCGACGTGATCGACTTCGCCTCGCTGCACACCTACCCCGAGCTCGACACCGTGTTCAGCCCGGGCCTGTGGGACTGGCAGCAAAAAGACAAGCCTGCAGCCGCGCGCGCGGCCGCAATGATGGACGCCGCCATCACGCTTGCACGCGACCAGTACGCGGCGGCGCGCAGCCACCTCGATCGCAAAGGCCTGACCGGCATCCCGATCACCATCGGCGAGACCGGCTGGAATGCAGTCGACCTGGGCAGGCTCGCGTTTCGCGCCCATCCGGTCAACCAGAAGATGTACTACGACCGGCTCGCTGCCTGGGCCGCCGAGGGCAAGGCCGGTGCCGGGCCGAAGGCGGTCTTCTACTTCGAGGCCTTCGACGAAGCCTGGAAGCAGGGCGACGACAAGTGGGGCCTCTTCAACGCGCAGCGCCAGGCACGCTACGTGATTCAGGCACTCAATCCGCCGAGCAGCAGCTGGGTTTACGAGCCCGGCACCTACACCGCCGCCGACGCGCTGTATTTCGTGCCGCCGGTGGTCAACGCCGCCATCACCGAGGCTAAGTACACGCTGTACACCGAGGCGCCGCTCACATCGTCCGAAGTCCGGCCAGCCGGTCTGAGGTGGGATGCGTTCGACGGCACCACGGCCACCTTCCCCGAGGTCAACACCACCGCAGCGCCTGGCGATGGCAGCAAGAGCCTGGAGATCACACCGCAACCGAAGGACTACGGATGGGGCCTGCTGCGCCAGTCACCGACATCGGCGACCGACAACCTGTCCAACTTCGCGGCCACCGGAACGCTGCACTTCTGGATCAAGACCACCTACGCCGGCAAGATCGAGATCGGCATCTCCAGCGACACCCAGGAGCGTGCTGCCGTCGAGGCTTTCCTGCAGATCGGCAACGGCAACTACGGCTACTGCAACAGCGGTGTCTGGTGTGAGGTGAGCATCCCGCTGAAAGACTTCACCGCGGTCAACCCGAAGCTCGACCTGTCGCTGGTGTTGTCCCGCTTCGTGATCGCCGACCGCTACGCCTTCACCGGCAACACGCAGCGCACCGGCTTGCCGACGCTGAACATCGACGGGATCTATTGGGCCAAGTGAGGGGTGCCGAAACGTGAGCCACTCGGCCCGCGTTTTTCTGACGGCGCGCGACACGCCGGCGCGCCTGTCCGAACAAGTGCCACTGCTCGCTGCGCCGGCCGACACCACCCTGCCGGGAGTGATGGTCAACGCCGGGCGGTCGTTTCAGGCCATCGAAGGATTCGGCGGCGCGTTCACCGAGGCCGCCGCCGTTTCATGGCAAGCCCTAAGCCCGGCGCGCCGTGAAGAGGCGCTGCGGGCGTATTTCGATCGACAGAGCGGCCACGGCTATTCGCTGTGCCGCGTGCACATGAACAGCTGCGACTTCGCGCTCGGCAACTACGCGCATGTCGAAACGCCGGGAGATGTGGACCTGGCGTCGTTCTCGATTGAACGTGACCGTCGCGCTCTGCTGCCGTTCATCAAGGCAGCGCAACACGTGGCCGCGCAGACACTCAAGTTGCTGGTGACACCCTGGAGCCCACCGGCCTGGATGAAGAGCAACGGCCAGATGAATGTGGGCGGCAGGCTGCTGCCGCAGTACGCACGCGCCTGGGCACGCTGCTACGTGCGCTTCATCGAGGAATACGCGAAGGAATGCGTGCCGGTGTGGGGTGTGTCGGTGCAGAACGAACCGGCTGCCACACAGCGCTGGGACTCGTGTGTTTACAGCGCCGAAGAAGAGCGCGACTTCGTACGCGACCACCTCGGACCGGTGCTCGAAGCGGCCGGCCTGGGCCACATCCGCATCGTCATCTGGGACCACAACCGCGACTTGATGGTCGAACGCGCGAATGTCGTTTACTCCGACCCGGCCGCCGCAAAGTACGTCTGGGGCACCGGCTTCCACTGGTACGGCGAGAACCACTTCGACCATGTGCAACTGGTGCACGACGCCTGGCCCGACAAGCAACTGCTGTTCACCGAGGGTTGCCAGGAGGGCGGGCCGCACGCGGGCTCGTGGGACCTGGGCGAGCGCTATGCGCATTCGATGATCAACGACCTGAACCGCTGGACGGTCGGCTGGATCGACTGGAACCTGCTGCTCGACGAAACCGGCGGGCCGAACCACGTCGGCAATTTTTGCAGCGCGCCGCTGCTCGTGGACCGCGCGGGCGACGCGTTAATGGTCCAAAGCTCGTATTACTACATCGGGCACTTCGCGCGGTTCGTACAACCCGGCGCGCGCCGCGTGCTGTGTGCGTATATATATATA
>JANNEI010000531.1:0-2609 GCA_031378565.1 Burkholderiales bacterium | reverse complement strand
TATGAAATCCTCGAAAGCCCGATGGGCGTGGAGCACTACGTCGCCACGCTGAAGCTCACGCCCATCACCGATGGCGGCCGCTGCTTCGCCGAATGGAGCGCCGAGTTCGAGTGCGCGCCGGGCCGCGAAGCCGAGCTGACGCAGACGATAGGCCAAGGTGTTTTCCAGGCCGGCTTCGATGCGCTGAAGCGAGCGTTGCAATGAGCCGGCAACAGCCGCCGACCGCTTCCCTTCGCTGGGGATGCCACGGAATTGCGTTGGACCCGCCCAAGAAAAAACCTCGCCGAAGCGAGGTCTGTCTGAGCACTTGCGGATCAAGCGGCGTTCTGTTTCCCACGGCGCAGTGCGAATGCAAGCACCCCCAGCCCAGCCAGCAGCATTGCGTAGGTTTCGGGCTCCGGAACCACACCGATATTCAGCGTGATGGTGTCGTTGGGTATGGAGTACAAATACGTTCCGGGAATCATGGTGAACCCCGCAATCGTTGCACCCGCGAACACCATGCCGGAACTGATGGCACCGCCGGATATGTAACCCACAGGCACTCCGACCTGTTCAGTAGTGCCGCTTGCTCCCCAAATGAAAAAATCGTCACCGGATACCGAGGTCGGGGAACTGAAGAAACTCAGACTTGTCCCGAAAGCGCCTGCAAAGCTCGTCATGGCATAGTTGTCCACGCTGCTTCCAGCACCCGACGCTATGTACCAGTTCGACCCACCTGGAATGAACCCGTCGCTGTAACCAATACCACCCAGGGCAGTTGCGCCTGTGAGGTCCAGGCTACCGGTGGTCGAGAAAACCACATCGGCTCCCACTTGTGAAACGTTGATTGTCACTGCCGCATTGGCCAGCCCGGCGGAAAGCGCCATCGCCAAGGCCGAAGATATTGAGAATTTTCTAATACTTTTCACGGCTGTCATTTCTATTCTCCAGTCCAATTGGGTTTGAAAACATACCCGTTGTCCGAACTACAAGCTTGACTTAACTCGATTAACTCGGATTTGTGGCGAAAATATGCTAGTCCTGCCGAAACTTGATTGTCAATCCCCTAGCTTGATGGCGTCGTCGCCTCAGCCTGGGGCAACCGATCCCATGCTGCGCGTACCTGAATGCGCTGCGCTGAGACACGCTTCCCGAGCTCCACGCGCTCACGGCAGCAGTGCGCAACGTCGTCGCGCCTTGCCAGCGCACGGCGCGCAGCCCGCTTGGCTGAATCGTTTTGGTCCGGCACGGGGTCGGACCTTGTTCCCAGGAGACTTACATGAAGATGAAGAAAATGGGCACAGCCCTGACGGCCGCGGCCATGCTGATGTGGGCCGGCGCGGCGGGTGCAGACGACATGAAGCTGCCCCCGCTGAAGAAGCAGAAATCCGCCCAGGCGGTGGTGGATGAACACCTCGATGCGCTCAACAAGTGCGACTGGAACCGCTTGATGGCGCAGTACCCGCCGCAGATTGAAATCCACCTGCCCGACGGCGTCATCGTCAAGGGGCGCGAGAAGGTCGGAGAGCTGTTCGCGGGCTTCTGCAAAACGCGCGCCGACAAAGGTCTGAAGGGATTGAAGTTCACGACCCAGTCGTCGTTCCCGGTGGGCGGAACACTGAACGTGATGTGGCACGCCGATGCCGACTTTCTGGCCGAGACCTACAAGGGCTCGGACGCCTACGTCACCAAGGACGGCTTGATGTACGCGCAGGTCACGACCTTCGACGGCTCGAAGCTGAAGTTCAAGCCCTGACGCGGTGCCATTCAACCCGCACCGGCCCATGCAGCGCGTCACCCGCTCGACCATCATCGATGCGCCCATCGAGCGCGTGTGGGCCGTGCTGCGCGACTTCAACAGCCACGATCAGTGGCACAGCGCGGTCGAGTCCAGCCGCATCGACGGCGGCGAACGCAGCGACCGGGTCGGCTGCGTGCGCAGCTTCAGCTTGCGCGACGGCAACCGCATTCGCGAACAGCTGCTCACGCTGTCGGACGCCGCGCACCAAAGCACCTACTGCATCGTCGAAGCGAGCGTGCCGCTGCAGCGCTATGTGGCCACCGTCACGCTGAAGCCGGTGACCGACGGCAACGCGACCTTCTGGCACTGGCAGTCGACCTTCGCCACGCCGCCCGGCATGGAGCGCGAGCTGCACGACATGGTGGCGCAGGGCGTGTATGAAACCGGCTTCGACAACCTGCGCCAGTACCTGCGGCGCGGCGGCGACCTGCAGCCGCGCAGCCGCAGCGAAAGGTCCGACTCAACGTCGCCAGCGATGCCCACCGCGCTGCCGCTGCCCAGTCGCCGCGTCGTGCTGCACCGCTACGGCGACGCCGACGTGCTGCACCCCGAGGCCTCGCAAACGGCCGCGCCCGCGCCGGGCGAAGTGCGCATTCAACAGCGCGCCATCGGCGTCAACTTCATCGACGTGTACCTGCGGCGCGGCTGGATGCCGTCGATGCTGCCGGTGTCGTCCAGCGTGCCCGGCGTGCTGGGCATGGAGGCGGCCGGCAGCGTGATCGACGTGGGCGCGGGCGTCAGCGGCTTCCTGCCCGGTGACCGCGTGGCCTACCTCGGCCCGCAGCCCGGCGCGTACTGCGAGGTTCGCTGCGTGAGCGCCGACTGG
>JANNEI010000500.1:0-10614 GCA_031378565.1 Burkholderiales bacterium | reverse complement strand
CTGGAGCCGCTGTACGACTTCGTTCGCGAGATGGGTGCCAGCCTGATCGTGCCGCTGCATTCCCGTTACGTGATCGACCTGAACCGCCCACCCGAGAACGCGCCGATGTATGCGGGCGTCAACAACACCGAGCTGTGCCCGACCCGCTTCTTCAGCGGCGACGCGCTGTACCGCCACGGCATGGCACCCGACGAGGCCGAGATCGAGCGCCGCCGCAGCGTGTACTGGCGGCCGTACCACGCGGCCTTGCAGGTCGAGTTGCAGCGCCTGCGTGCGACGCACGGCCACGCGCTGCTGTTCGACGGTCACAGCATCCGCTCCGAGTTGCCGTGGCTGTTCGAAGGCCGCCTCCCCGACCTCAACCTCGGCACCTGCGACGGCAGCAGTTGCGCGCCCGGCCTGCGCGCCGCGCTGGCGCGCGTGCTCGGCGCGCAAACGGCATTCACGCAGGTGGTCGATGGCCGCTTCAAGGGCGGCCACATCACGCGCCGATACGGCCGGCCGCAGCAAGGCATCCACGCGGTGCAGCTGGAGATGTGCTGGCGCTGCTACATGGCCGAGGCGCCGCCGTACCGGCTCGACCCGCAGCGGGTGGCCGGCATCGATCCGCTGCTGCGCGAACTGGTGCGCGCGATGTTGGACTGGCGACCCGATGCGGCCTGACCCGCCGCTGCTGTGGGCACCGCGCGCCTGGCTCTGCGTCGGTGGCGTCGCGGGCTGGCACGACCAGGTGCTGCTGCGCATCGGGGCCGACGGCTGCTGGGCGGACATCGCCGTCGGCGTGATCACGCCGCCCCCCGGCGCACAGGTGCTGGCCGGCCCGCTGCTGCCCGGCCTGGTCAACGCGCACAGCCACGCCTTCCAGCGTGCCTTCGCCGGGCTGTCAGAGCGGCGTGAACAGGCCGCCGACGACTTCTGGTCGTGGCGCGACCGGATGTACGGCGTGGCGCTGCGCATCACGCCGGAGCAGTTGCACGCGGTGGCGGCGCAGCTGTATGTCGAGCTGCTGCGCGGCGGCTACACCCAGGTCTGCGAGTTCCACTACCTGCAGCACGCGCCCGACGGCCAGCCTTATGCCGACACGGCCGCCCTGAGCTGGGCGCTGGCCGACGCGGCAGCCGACGCCGGCATCGGCCTGACGTTGCTGCCGGTGCTGTACGAGCGCGCCGGCTTTGCGCAGCCTGCACTGCGAACCGACCAGCGCCGTTTCGCGTCCACGCCCGCGTCGGTGCACGCCTTGCAGCGCGCCGTGCAGGCCGTGCGCCGTCCGCTGGTCAACGCGGGCGTGGCGATCCATTCGCTGCGCGCGGCGTCGGCGGCGTCGATCGCCGAACTGCAACGACTTGTCGCGGACGAGGCGATGCCGATCCACATCCACGTCGCCGAGCAGACCGCCGAAGTCGCCGATTGCCTGCACGCCACCGGCGCGCGGCCGATCGAGTGGCTGGCGCGTGAAGGCCTGCTGGACGCCCGCTGGCAGCTGGTGCACGCCACCCACGCGACGCCGACCGAGATCGATTCGGTCGCCCGCAGCGGTGCCGCAGTGGTGGTCTGCCCCAGCACCGAAGCCAACCTCGGCGACGGCGTGATCGACCTGCCGGGTTGGCTCGGTGCCGGCGTGCCGATCGGCATCGGCTCGGACAGCCACGCGACGCGGGCCTGGGTGGACGAGCTGCGCGCACTCGAATACAGCCAGCGCCTGCACCTGCGGCGGCGCAACGTGGCGGCTGCGCCCGAGTGCGGCGTCGCGTTGAGCGCCGAGCGTCTGTTCACGGCCGCGCAGGCGGGCAGCGGCGGTGCCGCGGGCTTTGCGGCGTGGGGCCTGACCGTCGGAGCGCGCGCCGATGCGCTGGTGCTGAACCCGCGCGCCGACGCGATGCTCGGCGTGCCGCTGTCACACACACTCGATGCGCTGGTGTTCTCCAGCCCGAGCCCTGCATGGCGCGACGTGATGGTGGCGGGGCGCTGGGTGATCGCCGATGGCGTCCACCGGGCGCAAGCGGCGGTCGCGGCGCGCTTCGAGGCCGCGATGCACGCACTGTGGCGTGAGCCCAAAAAAGAAGGCGTGCCCTGAGGCACGCCTTGAAGACCCCACGGCTGTGTCCGCCCGGAAATTCGCAGCGGGGGGCGCTGCCCGGGAATTGGGGTCGGGGGGAGACTTGGTATCGCGCTGCGTGGCCTTACCGGGCGGTGTCCGAACCGAAAAACGCGTAGCCGGTCTGATGTCGCTTGGCGTGGAACATGGCGGCGTCGGCATTTCTCAGCAAGCCGTCGCAGGTCGTGCCGTGGTCGGGCCACATCGCGATGCCGATGCTCGGGCGCACGGTGAGCCGAAGGTCACCGATCTTGACCGTGGCGGACACGGCGTCGAACAGCACGCAGGCGAGTTGCGTCAGCTGTGCGCGGCTGGGCAAATCCGCCAGCATGCAGGCGAACTCGTCGCCCCCGAGCCGGCCCACGGTGTCCGCGACACGCAGCGCGCGCATCAGCCGCGAAGCGACGATCCTGAGCAGGTCGTCGCCGACCGCGTGACCATGCAAATCGTTGATGGACTTGAAGCCGTCGAGGTCGATGTACAGCACGGCGAGCGCCGAGCCTTCGGGCTGGGCCTGCTCCAGCGCGCGGTCGAGCCGCTCGCGGAAGCAGCCTCGGTTGGGCAGCAGGGTCAAGCCGTCGTGCAGTGCCAGGTGACGGGCCCGCCGCTCGCCGGCCTGGGTGCCCGCCAGTTCGGCGCGCGCCTGCGCCAGCGCGGTTTGCGCATCGAACACGTCGAGTTCCAGCCGGTGCGTGCGCCCGATTTCATGTGCCAGCGTGGTGCGCAGTTGTTCAAGCGCGGTCACGCAGTCGAGCACGCCGGCCTGCACTGGCGATCCGACTCCGGTAGCAAGCGGCTCCGCGGCGATCATCCGCAGCCGGTCTTCGACCGCACGAAACAGGTCGTCCCAGTCGGCGATGGCCACGTCGCAAGACGGGGCCTGCACCTGTGACTGAACGCTGGCCGCAGCGCAGCCCTCCACCTTGCCGGCATTTTGTGTCGCGACGGCGAGCGCGAGGTCGATGACTGCGACCGGTGGCAAATGGCTCGGGACGGACTTCAGCCTGGGCTTGAAGTCCTTGAAACTAAGCATCATCCAGGCTCCTGAGACACGGCACGAGAAAAAACCTTGCCCGCAGCCAATGTGCATGAAGTCAGCTGGAAGTTCTGTACGCCAGCGAACATAGCCAACACGCTAATTTTCCCCGTCACGCGCTGTTTCGGCGGCTTGTGGCGGTTTCGCACTGTCTGCACCCTCAATCCCAGTAGCCTTTGCGGCCGTAGGCATCGTGCAGCCGCTGCTCGTAGTCTCGGTCGATGGGCGCAATGTCGTCGACCTCCGGGCTGTTCCTGATCTGCTCGCGTGTCAGCGTCGTGTAGACCGTCTTGTCCGCCCAGTCGATGCGGTCGATCCAGCGCGTGGCCAACAGCACCTTCTTGCCGCCCGGCCACCAGTTGCGCGTGTCCACCACCACGTAGCGGATCGACCACGACTCGTCGTCGAAGACGAAATCCTTCACATGGCCGATGCTGTCGTCGGTGGCCTGGATGTCGTGCCCGGTCACGCTCGCACTGCTGCGCAGATGCACGTCTTCGGCCAGCACGTTGTCTTCTCGCGCCGCAGCTTCGTCCCGGCTTTCCACCGCGCTGGGCAGGGCCGACGGCAACAGCGGCAGCGCGCTCATCGCCCACACGTCGATGCCGCCCCAGTATTCGGGGTAGGCGTAGTAGCTCAGCATCTCGCGTTCGTGCCGGCGCGACACCGGCTGGTGGGTGTCGGTGACGGGGCTGTTCTCGACCTGTTTTCGAGACAGCGAGACGTCGATGTTCTTGACGTTGCTGAGTGGCTGCTTGACGGCATAGGGCGAGATCAGGACGTCGCGCCCCGACAGCCACGAGCCGGTGTCGACGACGAGGTAGCGGATCGCCCACGCCTGATCGTCGAAATAGACTTCCTTGACATGCCCGATCTCGCCGTCGGACGCGGTGAGGGTCGAACCATTGAGGTGACTGACGCTGTTCAGCATGGCTGCGCTCCTGGGTGTTCCGGGTGTGCCAGCTTGCCCCGCCAACGGGCCACTGCGTGTAGGACGAACCTCCGTCGCGGCGCAGGCGAAAAGCGACAAACCACGCAGCGGCGTAGGAATGTTCCTGCCTCCGATCGTGGACAGCGCCCACGTCCGCGCGTCAAGACCCGGCTTACGCTATTTGTTCATCAACCTCAAGCAACGGAGCGCCCACCATGAGCAACACCCCATCACCCTCCGGCATGCCGGGCAACGATCAGCGCGAAGCTCTGGAACGGTCGGAAAAGAAGGCCGCCGAGCGGCAGCCCGAGAATTTCAAGGACGATGAGACCGACGAGAAACTGGTCGAAATCGGCCCCGATCTGACCGACGATCCGATCAAGGGCATCGACCCGAAGGAGTGACACCGAAGCTGACTTGCCGGTCGATCCACAGTCCGTTCAAGGATGGTGGAACGAGCGCTCAGTGCCGCACGTCCAGCGGGTGTTCGAAGAAGAAACGCAACATCTCGCGCGTCGCGTCGGGCCCCTTGGCGTCGGTGTACGAACCGCTGGCATGGCCGCCGGACCACGCATGGCCTGCACCGTGCACCAACCAGTGCTCAGCGACCGGTTTTCCGTCGTCACCGACGTGGGTCGACCGCGTGTAGCGCCGCCCCTGGTCCACCGCACCCTGCTCGACGCGCGCGCTGGGGCGGCTTGCGTCGCCGGCTGCACTGCGGGCCGCGGTCGCCCCTGCGATCGCCGACGCAATCACTTGTTCGCCGTTGCGCGGGTGCACGGTCTGGTCGTTGTCACCGTGGAACACGATGGTGGGCACCGTCGATGACTGAAGCGCCGCCGCGGTGGCCTTGCCCGGCCGGCCACCCAGGCCTGAGCCTGCCGTGCCGCTTTTCATCACCCCCAGGGCTTCGGCCAAATTAGTGGCAGAGCCCCCGGGCAGCCCCGAATGGACACCGACCGCTGCAAAGATGTCGGGGTAGGCCGCAGCCATGATGGCCGCCATCGCGCCGCCCGCCGACAGCCCGGCGACGTAAACCCGGCGCGGGTCGATGCCGTGTTTCTCGAGCAGCGTTCTTGTCATGTCGGCGATCAACGCGGGTTCGCCGCTGCCGCGCTGCTGGTGGTTGTGCTTGAACCAGTTCCAGCAGCGCTGCGCGTTGGCGCTCTGCGATTGCGCCGGGTACAGCACGAAGAAGCCCTGCTCGCGTGCGCGTTCGTTCATGGCCGTGCCGGCGGCGAAGTCGTCCGGGTCTTGCGTGCATCCGTGCAGCATCACCACCAGCGGCAGCGCCCTGCCCGCAGCACCCGGCGGCACGTAGAGCTTGTAGCTGCGCGTCAACGTGGCATGCGTGTGCGTACCGCTGCGGAAATCGCCCTCGCCGATCGGCGTGGGGCCGTCGGGCACCTGATGCGCGGGGCGGGGCCGGGCCGGCGACGGGTCGGCCGGCGAGATGACCGCGGGCTCGCCCATCATTGCCTGGGCAACCTCGGATCGCGCCGCTTCCGGAGAAACGGATCGCGGCGCGGGCTCGGCCACCTCGAACACGCAGCCGTCCAGAACCATCGACGGGTCGTGCGGCGTCGTGCTTGGGCTTGTGCGTGTGGTCGTGCGTGTGGTCGTGCGTGTGGTTGGGTTCTGGGTCGCGTTCTGCGCGTCGTCGGAGCTTGCACCATCGGCTTGCGCAGGTGCATCGTGCGCGGCCGGGCCTGCACCGCTCAGCGCGCGCTGGATGGCCCGGGTGGCGTCGCCCAAGTGGCCTTCGCGCGTCAGCCGGGTGGCCGCGCGCATCAAATCCTGGAAGGTGTTTTTCATGCGGACTTTCTGTGTGGGGATGGACGCTTGTCAGCCGTGATGTCGAGCGCGCAGACGCCGTGACTGAACAAGTGGAAGAAGGAGACAGCCTGGCTGTGCACATGGGGGCAGGCGGGCTCATGGCAAGCGGGAGCATTGACAGCATGCGTTTCACACCCAGGCACGCCACGTGACAACCGTTACTCGTCGGCCAGTGTGCGCGCGCCGCCTTGACAGGTGGCTTACAGCCAGTAAGCCCAGGTTCGTGCAAACAATTCCTTCAAACGAAGGTCGAGCGGGCGGCTTTCCCAGCGCTCCAGCAGCACCGGGTCGGAGGCCGCCAGATCCTTGTCGAACATCGCCTGCACCTGGGCACCGAACTCGGCCCCCAGCACCACCGCGTTCAGTTCCTGGTTGTGCAGGAAGCTGCGCCAGTCGAGGTTGGTGGAGCCCACGGTGGCCCACACGCCGTCGATCAGCGCCGTCTTGGAATGCAGAATCACCCCGCGTCGCTCGAATATCTTCACGCCCGCGCGCAACAGTTGCGCGTAGTAGCCGCGCCCCGCGTGGAACACCAGCCACGAATCGGTGCGGCCGGGCAGGATCAGCCGAACGTCGGCACCGCGCCGGGCCGCCGATTCCAGCGAGGCCAGCAATTGCGGGTCGGGCACGAAATACGCGTTGGTGATGCTGACGCTGGTTTCAGCGCTGCCGATGGCCGACAGCAAGGTGGCGTAGATCTGGCTGAACGGCTCGTCGGGCGTGCTGCCGATGGCGCGCACCACCTGGTTGCCGACGCTGCGTGGCGGCGGAAAATAATTTCGCTCGGCCAGCGGCTCGCCCCCCTGCTTCGCCCAGGTGTCGGCAAACAGTTTCTGGAACTCGGCCACCACCGGCCCCTGCAACTGGATGTCGGTGTCGCGCCACGCCACTTTGGCATCGGGCCTGGCCGGCGAGCCCCGGCTGAACGAACCGCCGGAATAAACGCTGCTGATGTTGATGCCGCCGAGAAAAGCCGTGCTGCCGTCGACGATCAACAGCTTGCGGTGGTCGCGCTGGTTCAGCTCCCAGCCCTTGCGCGCCTCCAGCGGGTTGACGGGGTTGAATTCCAGCACCTTGATGCCGCTGTCGGCCAGCTGCTGGAAGAACGAAGCCGGCGTGCCGATGGTGCCCGCACTGTCGTGAATGAGATTGACCTGAACGCCCTGCCGCTGCTTGTCGATCAGTGCCTGTGCAAAGCGCTGGCCGACCTCGTCGTCGTCGAGGATGTAGGTCTCCATGTTGATGTGGTCGCGCGCCGCAGCGATGGCTGCGAACATCGCAGCGTAGGTGGCCGGCCCGTCCTGCAACAGGCGCACATCGTTGCCGGTGGTCAGCGGGCTGCCGACAATTTCTTCTTCGAGCGCGAGGTGGCGGTCGAAAATGTTGGTGTCGATTCCGGTGGCCACCGCACGGCTGCGCAGCCGTTCCAGCACCGCCTTGCTCTGCGCCGCCGACAACCGGCCGCGCGCACCTTCCAGCTGCACCGCCGGGCCGGCGCGGCGCGCCAGGTCGGGCACGATGGTGGGCAGGCTGCTGCAGCCGCCCAGCCAGAGCAGCCCGGCCACGACAGCGGCGCAAAGCCGCACCCGCCGGTTCAGTGCCCGGCGCTGGATGTGCATCGCGGACTTCAGTAAAGACCGGTCACAGCCGTCCCATCAGCAGCAACACGATCACGACCACCACCACCAGGCCGAGCCCGCCGCTCGGCCCGTAACCCCAGCTCCGGCTGTGGCCCCAGGTGGGCAGCACGCCGATCAGCAGCAGGATCAGGACGATCAGAACTATGGTTCCGACACTCATCTTGTTCTCCTCGAAGTTGTTGTGATTGCGTCAGTCAGTTGGCGGGTGCCGACGCTGGCGGCGTCACGATGACCGTGGTGTTGGACCCCGGTTTTCCCGGCTCGCCCTGACTGCCCGACATGCCGGACGTGCCTTGCGGGCCGGCAGGTCCGGGCACGGGTGTGGTGGTCGCGGGGACATTGACCACGGTGGGTTTGTCACAGGCCGCAAGGCTCAACACGGCAATCGCGGCCGCAATGATCGAATGGTTCATTGAATACTCCTCTGGAAGTGAAACAACATGGCGCGGTGGGGTTCGATCGAGTTCGAGCCGTCCGCGAAAAATGGGTGCGATCTGACTTCTCGCACCCGGGCACAGCACAGGGTAGGCGCGCAGCCGGCGCTGCTCTGTGCGCTGGCGAACACAGTGGATGCAATTGCTTTCATTTGAGGGGTCGATTCGTCCGCGACGCAACAGCCGCTGGCTTGGCGCTTCCCCGCTGCGTCATTCCCGGGCAGCTCGCGGCACCGCGCTGCGCGGCCTGCGCATCGCCGGGGTCGATCAGCGGAATCAGCGCCGCCACCGGGTTGATCAGGCCGAGCAGCAAGGCGGCCCCCAGCTTGCGGCCGAGCGGGGCCTTGTCGAGCGACACCACCGGATCGGCGAAGCTGCCACGAACGCGCAGCGGCGTGCGCAGCGTCAGCGGGCTGAAGTCTTTGGGCGACACCACCGCCCGCAGGTCGAGCGCCTCGGTCGCCAGCGACAGCGACCCGTCGATCCAGACGGTGGAGTCGGTCGTGTCCAGCACGATCGGGCGTGGCCGGAACACACCGCCCTCCACCACCATGTCGGCCACCGCGCATTGCACCGGCAAGGCGTCGTCGCCCTTCAGCATCACACCCAGCGCCTGGGCGATGTCGATGCCGGCAGCTTCGACGACGAGATGCGAAACCGACCCGTTGCGCAACTCGGAGTGGGTGCGGCCCCTCAGGCTGGCCAGTATTTCGGCGGTCGACCGGCCTTCGCCTTTCAAGCTCGCATTGCCGTTCAGCCGACCCGACACGAACGGCGGCGAGCCGTCGGTGCGCGTCTGGCGAACCCAGCGTTCCAGGCGCACGCCGCTCCAGCGCAGCTGTGTGTCCCACAGCGCCTTGCTGCCCCGCCCGTCGAGTGCCAGGGCGCCCTGCAGACGGCCGTCGGCGGTGCGCGCGTCGAGGTCGTTCAGGGTCAGCACGCCGGCCTTCAATTGCAGGTGCACATGCAGCGGGCGCAGCGGTTCGAGCAGCTTGGTGTTCAGGTCGACGTCGCTGATGTCGATCAGCACGTTGGCGTCCATCGCGCGCAGCGCCGCCAAGTCGAAGGGGCGGTCGGGCAGCACCCTGCCCTTGGCTTTGGCGGTGTTCGCGTTCGGTAGCGGCATCGCTGCGGAAGACGCCGGAGTCGACGCCGGCACGGCCGCCGTCGTGCCCACCACCGGGCCCAGATCGGCCAGCAACAGGCGGCTGCCGCCTAGCCGGCCCGACAGCACCGGCACGCTGCCGCCCCCGTCGTAGGTGAAGGCACCGTTCAGGCGGCTGGCACCCACGGTGGCGTCGTCGATCAGTACCTGCCAGGTGTCGCCCTGCTTGACCAGCCTGCCGTCGGTGCGAAATGCCGACGTGGTCGGCAGCGTCACGCCAATCGGGTCGCCGACTGCAGCCAGCGACGGGCCCTTGACCACGAAGCGACCGCGCAGCCCGCCGAAGTTCAAGGCATCGGTCGCGCTGCCGTTGAAGGCCAGATTGGCGCGCCCCACCGTGATGTTCAGGCTGACCGGCACCGCCGTGGCAGCCGGCCCCTCGGCCGCCAAGGGCAGCACGCCCGACGAAGCCAGTTCCAGCTTCAACGGCAACTGGCGGTACTGGCCGCTGGCGCTCAGTTGCAAGCCGCTCGCGGCGCGCGGCGCTGCCGTTGCCACGGCGCTTGCGGGCGACTGCGGCACCGCTGCAGAAGTGACGGCTGAGGCCTCCGCCAGCGTCATGCGGGCCTCGACACTGGCGGCCAGCGGAACGTCGCGGTAGTGCAACCTGCCATCGGCCACCTGCAGGCTGCCGAACTGCGGCAACGTGAGTCGCTTCGGCGGGCCGAACTGCCACGACGCGCGGCCATCGGCAAGACGCTCCAGATTGGCGTCGAGGGTGGCGGCGTGCAAGCGCTCGATGCGAATCGGCTCCCCTCGATAGGCGCGCCAGAGGTCTGTGTAGCGCAAGTCCAGCGCAACATCTCGCGAGGTCAACAGGTGCGGTGTGGCGCTCCACGCGGGTGCCGCGATGAAGAGATGCGGCGTCTGCAGCCGAACGCCGCCCAGAAAGCGGATCGCGAAAGGCGTGCTGCCCGATGCACCGGCAGGGGTCGGCTGTGTGGAGCGACCGGAGGAAGCGGAGTCGGTGGACGGCGTGGGAATTGAGATCGGCGTGAAGCTCACGCGGCGCGCCAGCTTGTCCGACAGCACGCGCTGCAACGGGTCGGCCAGGAAGGGCCAGCCGGCCGCCTCACCGACGGCCAGGCCGACCACCACCAGCAGCGTGACGGCTCCCATGACCACGGCCAACCCACCGAAACGCGAACGCCAGCCTCGGCCCATGGACGCAGCGGATTCGTTCAAACCGCAGTCGCTGCCGCGCGACCCGATTGGCAGGGCCGCCACGCGCGGCTTCGGATGTCGGTCGTCATGGTGAAGGTCGTCGATGCAGAGAAGCAACGATCCTCCGCCCCGCGTGGACGCAGGGCCATCGGTGGTGGGCGGATTCGGCTGTGGGCCGCTTCCTACACGCGCGCTCCTAAGTGAACAAGGCAATCAGGATGATGATCGGGATCGGGATGCCGAGAAAGAGCAGAAGCAGCGATCGCATGGCGGTCTCCGGGTCGAGTGAATGGGTGGTGTGAAGCGGCCTCAG
>JANNEI010000452.1:0-1645 GCA_031378565.1 Burkholderiales bacterium | reverse complement strand
CACCGTGCGCAGTGCCTTGGCATACGCGTGGCCGCTGGGCATGCCGATGTCTTTCCAGATGTTGACCAGGTCTTCCTTCTTCACGCTCAGCAGATCGATGCGCTGGCCGCCGGTGACCTTGATGGTGGGCACCTTGTACTTTTCGGCGGCGTCGGCAATGCGGCGCAGCTCGTCGGCGGTGGTCTCGCCGCCCCACATGCGCGGAATGACGGAATAGGTGCCGTCCTTCTGAATGTTGGCGTGGCTGCGCTCGTTGATGAAGCGGCTCTGCGGATCGTCTTTCGCTTCCTTGGGCCAGGTGCTGATCAGGTAGTAGTTGACGGCCGGGCGGCAGCTCGCGCAGCCGTTCGGCGTGCGCCAGCCCATGCCTTCGTAGACGGTGGCGATGCTCAGGTACTTTTCATCGCGAATGCCCTGGCGCACTTCCTCGTGGCTGCGGTCGGTGCAGCCGCACATGGCTTTCTTCGTCGGCGTGGCGCTGTAGTCGCCGCCGGCGGTGAACATCAGCAGTTGCTCGACCAGGCCGGTGCACGAGCCGCACGAGGCGCTGGCCTTGGTGTGTTTGCGCACCTCGTCGAGCGTGAACAGGCCCTTCTCCTGGATCGCCTTGCAGATGCGGCCTTTGGTAACGCCGTTGCAGCCGCAGACCTCGTCGGAGTCCGCCATGCCGGCGGCCTTGCTGTGGCCTTCGTGGCCGGTGTCGCCGATGTTGGATTCACCGAACATCAGCTTGTCGCGAATGTCGGAAATCTTGCGGCCGTCGCGCAGCAACTTGAAGTACCAGCTGCCGTCCACCGTGTCGCCGTACAGGCAGGCACCGATCAACTTGTCGTCCTTGATGACCAGCTTCTTGTAGACGCCGCCGTAGGGGTCGGACATGACGATTTCTTCGCAGTCGGCGTCTTCCGGCTTGCCCGAGGCCTTGCCGGTGAAGTTGCCGGCGCTGAACAGGTCGATGCCGGTGACCTTGAGCTTGGTGCTGGTCTGCGAGCCCTGGTAGCGGCCGATGCCGAACTGGGCCAGGTGCGTGGCGCAGACCTTGCCCTGCTCGAACAGCGGCGCCACCAGGCCGTACACCGTGCCGCGGTGCGCGGCGCACTCGCCGACCGAGTAGATGCGCGGGTCGGTGATGGTCTGCATCGTGTCGGACACAGCGATGCCGCCGCGGTTCTGCGCCCCGCAGTGCAGGCCGATCTTGATCGCGAGTTCGATGTTGGGGCGGATGCCCGCGGCCATCACGACCAGATCGGCCGGGATCTCCAGTCCGTCCTTGAACTGCACGGCCATCACGCGGCCGCCTTTGCCACTTTCCTTGTCGCCGATCAGCGCTTGCGTCTGCGCGCCGATCATGAATTTCAACCCGCGATCCTCCAGCGACTTTTGCAGCAGCTTGCCCGCCACCTCGTCGAGCTGGCGCTCCATCAGCCACGGCATGATGTGCACCACCGTCACCTGCATGCCGCGCAGCATCAGGCCGTTGGCGGCTTCCAGGCCCAGCAGGCCGCCGCCGATGACCACCGCGTGCTGGTACTTCTCGGCCGCCGCGATCATCGTGTTGGTGTCGCTGATGTCGCGGTAGGCGATCACGCCGTCCAGTTCCTTGCCCGGCACCGGCAGGATGAACGGGTTCGAGCCGGTGGCCAGC
>JANNEI010000451.1:0-3865 GCA_031378565.1 Burkholderiales bacterium | reverse complement strand
GACGCGACCTCGTTCTATGCCAACCCGGTGGCGCGTGAAGACCGCTCGCTGATGAACGTGCCGTTCAAGCTGAAGGACGAGTCGCTGGACGACGCCTTCTTGAAAGGTGCGCAGGCGCGCGGCATGTTCCAGCTGAAGGGCCACCGTTCGGTGGGCGGCATGCGCGCATCGATCTACAACGCGATGCCAGTCGATGGGGTGAAGACTCTGGTGGCCTACATGAAGGACTTCGAGGCCAGTCATGGTTGATGGGCAGGCCAGGCGTTTCAGCATCCTCGTCCTCAACCAGATATCAACCAACGGATTGAAGCGCCTGCCTGCCGCGCGCTACACCGCCAGCAAGGACGCGGCACGACCCGACGCCGTGCTGGTGCGATCGGCCGACATGCACGCGATGGACATCCCGGCCAGCGTGCAGGCCATCGGCCGCGCGGGTGCGGGCACCAACAACATTCCCGTCAAGGCGATGAGCGCACGTGGCGTGCCGGTGTTCAACGCGCCCGGTGCCAACGCCAACGCGGTGAAGGAACTGGTGCTGGCGGGCATGCTGCTGGCCGCGCGCAACCTGGTGCCGGCGCTGCGCTTCGTCGACGGGCTGAACCCGAAGTCGGCCGACATCGACAAGACGGTCGAAGACGGCAAGAAAGCCTTCGCCGGGTTCGAACTCGCGGGCCACACGCTGGGCATCGTCGGCCTAGGCAAGATCGGCTGCCTGGTGGCCGATGCGGCCATCAAGCTCGGCATGAACGTGCTGGGCTACGACCCCGACATCACGGTCGACGCCGCGTGGAGCCTGCCTTCGCAGGTCAAGCGCGCCGGCAACGTCACCGAGGTGTTGAAGAACGCTCACTTCGTCAGCCTGCACGTGCCGCTGGTGGACGCCACGCGCAACCTCGTCAACGCCGACAACCTGGGGCTGACTCGCACCGGCGCGGTGCTGCTGAACTTCTCACGCGAAGGCGTGGTGAACGAAGCGGCGGTGCTGGCTTCGCTAAGCGCGAAGCACCTGGGCTGGTACGTGTGCGACTTTCCCGGTGCCGCCCTGCACGGCCATGAGCGCGTGGTGGCGCTGCCGCACCTGGGCGCGTCCACACGTGAGGCCGAGGAAAACTGCGCCGTGATGGTGGCCGACCAGTTGCGCGACTTCCTCGAACACGGCAACGTGGCCAACGCCGTCAACTTTCCGAACGTGGCGATGGCGCGCGAGTCGAGTTATCGGGTAGCCATCGCGAACGCCAACGTGCCCAACATGCTGGGCCAGATTTCCACCGCGATGGCCAACGCCGGGCTGAACATCCACAACATGGTCAACAAGTCGCGCGGCGACATGGCCTACACGTTGGTCGATGTGGAAAGCCCGGTGAATGACTCCGTGCTGGACGCGATCAGAAGCATCGATGGCGTGCTGGCCGTGCGGTATTTGCCCGATCTGAAAGAGTAGGCTTCGACGACTCCACAAGGACACACCATGCCTTTGCCCACACCCCCCACATCCGCCCACCCGTTCAGCGCCTTGCGCCAGACCTTCGTCACCGCTTCCGGCAAGCAGGGCGACTTTTTCTCGTTGCCCGAACTCGCCAAGACGCAGCCGCAGATCAACCGCCTGCCGGTGTCGATCCGCATCGTGCTCGAAAGCGTGCTGCGCAACTGCGACGGCAAGAAGGTCACGCCCGAACACGTGAGCCAACTGGCCGGCTGGCAGCCGAGGGCCGAGCGCAGCGACGAAATTCCGTTCGTCGTCGCGCGTGTGGTGTTGCAGGACTTCACCGGCGTGCCGCTGCTGGCCGACCTGGCTGCCATGCGCAACGTGGCCTCGGCGATGGGCAAGAACCCGAAGACGATCGAGCCGCTGGTGCCGGTGGATCTGGTGGTCGATCACTCGATCATGATCGATCACTACGGCAGCAAGAACGCGCTCGACCTGAACATGAAGCTGGAGTTCAAGCGCAACCAGGAGCGCTATGAATTCATGAAGTGGGGCATGCAGGCCTTCGACACCTTCGGCGTGGTGCCGCCCGGCTTCGGCATCGTGCACCAGGTGAACCTGGAGTACCTGGCGCGCGGTGTGCACAAGACGCCGAAGGGCCGCCCGCAATCGGGCGTCTACTACCCCGACTCACTCGTCGGCACCGACAGCCACACCACCATGATCAACGGCATCGGCGTGGTCGGCTGGGGTGTCGGCGGCATCGAGGCCGAGGCCGCCATGCTGGGCCAGCCGGTGTACCTGCTGACACCCGACGTGGTGGGCTTCGAGCTGACCGGCAAGTTGCGCGAAGGCGTGACCGCCACCGACCTGGTGCTCAGCGTGACCGAAATCTTGCGGCAGCAGAAAGTGGTGGGCAAGTTCGTCGAGTTCTTCGGCGAGGGCACGGCCAGCATTGCGGTGCCCGACCGCGCGACCATCGCCAACATGGCACCCGAATACGGCGCGACGATGGGATTTTTCCCGGTCGACGAAAAAACCATCACTTATTTCAAGGGCACCGGCCGCACGAAGAAAGAGATCGAAGCCTTCGAAGCCTATTTCAAGGCGCAGCATCTCTTCGGCGTGCCCAGTTCGGGAGACATCGACTACAGCTCGGTCGTCCAACTCGACCTGGGCAGCGTGACGCCCAGCCTGGCCGGGCCGAAGCGGCCACAAGACCGCATCGACCTCGGCCAGGTGAAGACGCAATTCGCGTCGCTGTTCTCGAAACCGCCCACCGAGAACGGCTTCAATCAGTCGGCCAGCAAGTTGTCGATGCGCTATGCGCTGGCCGCTGTTGCCAACCCTGACTTGGTACCGCTCGCGCCACCCGTCAAGCCCGGCTCGCCGCGCGCCGTGGTCGAGATGGTGGGCAACCGCCCCACGCTCGAAGCATCGAGCGCCGCACCCGTGCTGACCCACAACGCCATCAGCATCGGCAACGGCGACGTGCTGATCGCGGCCATCACCTCATGCACCAACACCTCGAACCCGAGCGTGCTGCTGGCGGCGGGACTGTTGGCGAAGAAGGCGGTGAAGGCCGGCTTGAAAGTGCAGCCGCACATCAAGACATCGCTGGCGCCGGGCTCGCGAATCGTGACTGAATACCTGACCAAGGCCGGCCTGCTGCCTTACCTGGAAAAGCTGGGGTTCAACCTGGCCGCCTACGGTTGCACCACCTGCATCGGCAACGCCGGCGACCTGACGCCCGAGATCAACGAAGCGATCACCAAGAACGACCTGGTGTGCGCGGCGGTGCTGTCGGGCAACCGCAATTTCGAGGCGCGCATCCACCCCAACCTGAAGGCCAACTTCCTGGCCAGCCCGCCGCTGGTGGTGGCCTATGCGATCGCCGGCACGGTCAGCCGCGACTTGATGACCGAACCGGTCGGCCAGGGCACCGGTGGCAAGGACATTTTCTTGGGCGACATCTGGCCCACCAGCGACGAAATCCACGCGTTGATGAAGTACGCGATGGACGGCAAGGCCTTCCGCAAGAACTACGACAAGGTCAGCTCCGACCCCGGCAAGCTGTGGAAAAAGGTGAACGGCGCGGTGGGCCAGGTTTACGACTGGCCCACGTCCACCTACATCGCCAAGCCGCCGTTCTTCGACGGCTTCACGATGGCACCCGCGGCCGTGACCGCAGGCGGCTCGGACGTGAAAGGTGCGCGGGCGATGGCGCTGTTCGGCGACTCGATCACCACCGACCACATCTCGCCGGCGGGTGCGATCAAGGAAGCCTCACCCGCCGGGGCCTGGCTGAAAGAGCACCAGGTATTGAAGGCCGACTTCAACTCCTACGGCGCGCGGCGCGGCAACCACGACGTGATGCTGCGCGGCACCTTTGCCAACGTGCGCATCAAGAACCTGATGCTGCCCGCCCTGCCCGGCGGC
>JANNEI010000440.1:0-10342 GCA_031378565.1 Burkholderiales bacterium | reverse complement strand
ACCTGATCTTCAGCCCCGCCGACAAATGGATCAGCAGCGAGCTGCAGCGGGTCGAGGCGGCCGTCGAAAAAGGCTATGCCGAATACCGGCTCGACAACGTGGCCAGCGCGATCTACCAGTTCGTCTGGGACGAGTACTGCGACTGGTATCTGGAAATCGCGAAGGTGCAGATTCAGAACGGCAGCGACGCGCAGCAGCGCGCCACCCGCCGCACGCTGATCCGCACGCTGGAAACCGTGCTGCGCCTGCTGCACCCGGTCACGCCCTTCATCACCGCCGAGTTGTGGGAGCGCGTGGCGGTGGTGGCCGGCCGCAAGGCAGAAGGCGACAGCATCGTCACCGCCGCCTACCCGAAGGCGCAGCTCGACCGCCTGGACGCGCAGGCGGATGCCTGGGTGGCACAGCTCAAGGGCATGGTCGGCACCTGCCGCAACCTGCGCAGCGAAATGAGCCTGTCACCGGCGGTGCGCGTGCCGCTGCTGGTGCTGGGCAGCGCAGAAAATGCCGCCTTCATCGAAGCCGCCACCCCGTTGCTGAAAGCGCTGGCCAAGGTGTCCGAGGTGCAGGTGTTCGGCGACGAAGCCGCCTTCGCGCAGGCCACGCTGAACGCGCCGGTGGTGGTGTCTGGCGTGACCCGCCTGGCGCTGCATGTCGAGATCGACGTGGCCGCCGAGCGCGAGCGGCTGGGCAAGGAGATTGCGCGCCTGGACGGCGAGATCGCGAAGGCCGGGGTCAAGCTGTCGAACCAGAGTTTCGTGGCGCGTGCGCCAGCGGCGGTGGTGGCTCAGGAACAGGCGCGCGTGGCCGAGTTCACGGCAACACGGGACCGGCTGCAAGATCAAGCTCGGCGTCTGCAGTCGTCGCCTTGAACTCGCGTGGCGCGGCCGGCGTGAGCGTGAGGATCTCGTCGATCCGCCGGGCCACCGCCCAGGCGCTGCGCAGCCGCGATTCACGCGTGGTGCTGGCCACCCGCGGCGTGATCTGAAGGGTGTCGATGGCGGCCAGCGGGCGTCCTTCGTCGAGTGCGCCGGGTTCCATGCTGTCGAACCAGGCGGCGGCGATGCGGCCGCTGGCCATCACGTCGGCCAGCACCGCTTCGTCGAACAGGCCCGAATGGGCGATGCTGACGATCACCTGGTTGGGTTTGCAGAACGGCAGGAAGCGCTCGCCGAGCAGGCCCTGGTAGCGGCTGAAGTAGGCGAGCTGGACGCACACGGCATCCGAGCTTTCCAGAAGTTCGCGCAGCCCCAGCGGCTTGACACGCCAGCGTTCCCACACGCTGTCGCTCGAATGCAGGGAGGGGTCGTAACCCGTCACGCGCGAGCCAAAGCCCGTCAGCAGTTTCGCCATCGAGCGTGCTGCGGGCGACATGCCGACGAGGCCGACGCTGGCCGCGCCCAGCTCGCGCCCGACCAGCATGCCGTCGGAACCTTCCACCGGAACCCGCCGCAGCAGGGACAGCAGGGCACCAATCACGAACTCGGCTTCGGCCTGCGCGGTGGCGGTGGCGCTGCGCACCACCTCGACACCGGCACGCGCGCAAGCATCGAGGTCGATGTTTTCGGAACCGGCGCTGACCCGCCCGACGGCACGCAACACAGGCGCGTAGTGCAGGGCCTGGGCGTCGATGGCCACGGAGGGGGGCAGCACGAGTGCGCGCACGTTGTACAGGGCCTGGCGAAAGGCGCGCGGGTCCTGCACCAGCTCGGGCTCGTAGCGAACCGAATGGCGCGCGTCCAGCCAGCGCACGACATCGTCTTCGATCGACTCGACAATCAGCAAGTCCATGGAACCGGGGGCCTTGCCAACAGGATGGGCGTCATTGACTTCGTGCCAGAATCGATTGAATCAACCGAGGATTGTAAGTAGATGTTCGTCACCAAAGCGATCTTTCCAGTGGCCGGCCTCGGAACCCGCTTCTTGCCCGCCACCAAGGCCCAACCGAAGGAGATGCTGCCGGTTGTCGACAAGCCCCTGATCCAGTACGCCGTCGAAGAAGCCTATGCCGCTGGCGTGCGCGAGATGATCTTCGTCACCGGTCGCCACAAGCGTCCCATCGAAGATCACTTTGACATGACTTTCGAGTTGGAGGTAGCCCTCGAACAGGCGGGTAAGCAGGAGTTGCTCGACGTGGTGCGAAGCGTCAAGCCCGACGACATGGAGTGCATCTACGTGCGCCAGGCGCAGGCGCTGGGCCTCGGCCACGCGGTGCTGTGCGCGCAGCGGCTGGTCGGCAACGAGCCCTTTGCCGTGCTGCTGGCCGACGACCTGATGGTCGGCGACACGCCGGTGCTGAAACAGATGGTCGAGCAGTATGCGGAGTGGCGCGTCTCGATCCTTGCGGTGCAGGAAGTGCCCGCCGAGCACACGCGGCGCTACGGCATCGTGGCCGGCAACCCGATCAGCGATCAGTTGCTGGACGTGAGCCGCATCGTCGAGAAACCGGCCCCCGAGGTGGCACCGTCGCGGCTCGGCGTGGCGGGGCGCTACATCTTGACGCCGGGGGTGTTCCACGAAATCGCCAACCAGCAGCGCGGTGTGGGCAACGAGATCCAGTTGACCGACGGCATTGCCGGACTGCTGCGCCGGGAGAAGGTGTTTGCTTATCGCTATGAAGGCAAGCGCTACGACTGCGGCAGCAAGGAAGGCTTCCTGCAAGCCAACGTGGAGTTGGCGCTGGCGCACCCGCAACTCGGGCCGGGGTTCAGGGAGTTTCTGAAGTCGCTGGAGATTTGACCCCGGCGCACCTGCCGCAAGCGAAAGGAATCACCTGCGGCGCAGGTAGTGAATGAACTCGTCGTTGCTGGCCGCCTGTTCGATCAGCTCATTGCCGGTTTGCCGGGCGAACGCCTGAAAGTCACGCATCGAACCCGGGTCGGTGGCCACCACCTTCAGCACCTGGCCGCTGGTCATGTCGGCCAGCGCCTTCTTGGCTTTCAGGATGGGCAGCGGGCAATTCAAGCCGCGCGTGTCGAGTTCTTTCTGGACGTTCATTCTTTATCCTCGGGATCGAGCCGATTCTAGGTTGAAGCGGTGTCGGGCCGGGGCGGCAGTTCCAGCCACTGCGGCGTGTGGCCGCGTGCCGTCAACCAGTCGGCCAGCGCGTAGCCGGTGCCGGCGCGCCAGCAGCGAACCGCCTCGGGGGCGATGGTGCGGTACTCGACCAGTTCGGGCGACAGCACGATCTCGCCGCGTGCCACGGCGTGGTACGCGATGATCAGCTGGTTCATTCGCTGGAAGTCGTAGACGCCGATCAGCGCCAGCGAATCCACCGTCAGCGAGGTTTCTTCGCCAACCTCTCGCGCGATGCCTTCCTTCGGTGTTTCGCCCGCTTCCATGAAGCCGGTGATGAGCCCGAAGAACTTGCCCGGCCAGGCCGCGTTGCGCGCCAGCAGCAACTGGCCATCGCGGTCTGCCAGTTCGATTACCGCCGCCAGCACCGGCGTCGGGTTGTTCCAGTGCGTCCATTCGCAGGCGGCGCAGCGCAGGCGGGTTTTTTCGCCGCCGTCTTCGACCTGCGAAAGCAGTTGCAGCGGCGCGGCGCAGTTCGGGCAGAAATTGAATTCGTGTTTCACGCAAATACTCAGGCCGGAAAGACGCCGGTGGACAGGTAGCGGTCGCCGCGGTCGCAGACGATGAACACGATGGTTGCGTTCTCGACCTGCCTGGCGATCTGCAGCGCCACCCAGCACGCGCCCGCCGCCGAGATGCCGGCGAACAGGCCTTCTTCGCGGGCCATGCGGCGCGCCATCTCCTCGGCGTCGGCCTGGCTCACGAACACGGTCTCGTCGATGTGCCTGGCGTCGTAGATCTTCGGCAGATAGGCCTCGGGCCACTTGCGTATGCCGGGGATACGCGAGCCCTCCTGCGGCTGCGCGCCGACGATGCGCACTGCGGCACTCTGCTCTTTGAGAAAGCGCGAGACACCGGTGATGGTGCCGGTGGTGCCCATCGCGCTGACGAAGTGCGTGACCTGGCCTCTGGTGTCGCGCCAGATCTCGGGACCGGTGGTCTCGTGGTGCACGCGCGGGTTGTCGGCGTTCGCGAACTGGTCGAGCACCCTGCCCTTGCCGTCGCGTTGCATCTGCTCGGCCAGGTCGCGGGCGTATTCCATGCCGCCGGAACGCGGCGTCAGGATCAGTTCGGCACCGAACGCCTTCATCGTCTGGGCGCGCTCAATGGACAGGTCCTCCGGCATGATCAGCAGCATGCGGTAGCCGCGAATCGCCGCCGCCATTGCCAGCGCAATGCCGGTGTTGCCCGAGGTCGCTTCGATCAGCGTGTCGCCGGGGCGAATGTCACCGCGCTCCTCGGCGCGGCGGATCATGCTGATGGCCGGCCGGTCCTTCACCGAACCCGCCGGGTTGTTGCCTTCGAGCTTGCCGAGGATGACATTGCCGCGCTGCTCGTTGTCCACACCGGGGATGCGCACCAGTCTCACCAACGGGGTGTTTCCGATCACGTCTTCAACGGTCGCGTAGGCCGGCTTCGGGGGCTTGCGGGGCTTGAGTGATGCCATCCGGGCATTGTCGCAGGGCGTCAAAACTCACGCCGCACGCGTGCCATAATCCGCCCTCTTTGAAGCGGTTTGAACGCCTTCAACTGGCCGGAGTGGCGAAATTGGTAGACGCAGGGGACTCAAAATCCCCCGGTAGAAATACTGTCCCGGTTCGAGTCCGGGCCCCGGCACCAACTCCTCTTTTTTGCAAGTGCTTCAGGCGGTGGCCAACGCGCACCGTGTGATGTCGGTTGGCCGCGCGAAACAGGTACGCTTCGCTACTTCGAATTGACCGGATATCGCGCATGCCCCCGATGCCACCCATCACCCAGGCCCTGCTGCTGATCAATGTGGCGGCGTTCTGCCTCCAGTTTTTCGTCGGGTCATGGTTCACGCAATTGCTGGCGCTGTGGCCGCTCGGCAGTGGCTTCTTGCCGTGGCAGGTCGTCACCTACGCCTTCCTGCACGGCGGCATCGGCCACCTGTTCTTCAACATGCTGGGGCTGTGGATGTTCGGTGCCGAACTGGAGCGCATCTGGGGCACCAAACGCTTCATCAACTTCTACGCCGCCAGTGTGCTGACCGCCGCCGCGGCGCAGTTGATCATCACCTCGCTGACCGGGTCGATCTACCCGACCGTGGGTGCCTCGGGCGGCTTGTTCGGCCTGCTGCTGGCGTTCGGGATGATGTTTCCGGACCGCATCATCATGCCGCTGTTCCCGCCGATCCCGATGAAGGCGAAGTACTTCGTCGCGCTGTACGGCGCGTTGGAACTGTTCCTCGGCGTCACCGGCGAGCGATCCGGCGTGGCGCACTTTGCACACCTCGGCGGCATGCTGGGCGGCTATCTGATGATCCGCTACTGGCGCGGTCAGGCACCGTTCGGCAAACGATGAGTTGATCAGTAGCCCGCGACACGATCCACCCGTCGCGGCAAGGCCTGACCGCGTTGCAAGGCCCGCAGCCCTTCGACGAATTGCGCGGCGATGGTGGCCACCGACGACTGCGCCGCAATGTGCGGCGTGATCGTGATGCCGGGCACCGACCACAGCGGGTCATCGGCCGGCATCGGCTCGTGCTGTTGAACGTCCAGCGCGGCCCCCGCCAGATGGCCGCTGCGCACCGCGGCGATCAGGTCGGCCTCGACCACATGGCCGCCACGCGCGATGTTGATCACATAGCCGCCGGTTGGCATCAGCGCCAGGCGGCGCGCATTCAACAGGCCCTGCGTGTCGGCCGTCAGCGGCAACGCACAGACGACGATGTCGCTGGTGCCGAGCAGGTTGTCCAGACTGCCGCCGGTGCGCCGGCTCCAGCCCCGCACCTCGAAGCCCACCGCCGTGAGCAAGCGCGCCACCACGCTGCCGGTGGCGCCCATGCCCAGCACCGCCACGCGGCTGCGCACCACGGCCACCGGGTGCCGCACCCATTGCCGCAGAAGCTGCTGCGCCTCAAAGCGCGGCAGGGCGCGCGCATGCCGCAATGCCATCATCACGACGAACTGCGCCATGCCTTCGGCCTGCTCGGCATCGACGATGCGCGAGACGGGAATGTGCGATGGCAGGTCTGCCGGCAGCAGCTTCTCGACGCCTGCGGCAATGGAGCACACCCACTTCAGTTTCGGCAGCCGCGGTGCAACGCCTGCCGGCAAGCGCCAGCCGAGAACCACCTGAACATCGGCCAGATCGGCATCGGCGATGTCGCGGTGGTGGTTCACCAACTCCACATCGGGTGCCAGCGCGGCAACGGCATCGGCAAACAATGCGGCAGGCAGCGGGTCGGTGAGCAGCAGTGTTTTCATTCTTCAAGCCTCGATGCGGCCGCGGGCATCAGGCCAGCAAGCCAGTGTGAACCGTCGGGTAGCGCAGCCTGAGTTTCAACTCGGTTTTCAAGCGCGCGTTGGCCAGCCGCCGCGACTCGCTCATGAAGCTCAGCAACATCGGCGACAACTCAAGCTGCGCCTGTTCGCGTGTGATGCGGCGCGGCCGCGGCAGGCCTTCCAGGTCGGCAGCCAGGTCGAAGTAGTCGCCCATCTTCAGGTCGGTGTCGTCGCAGGCGTGCACCACGCGCTGCGGCATGCCACGCAGCAGAGCCGACACGCAGGCGCGCGCCAGATCATCGGCATGAATGTGGTTGGTGAACACATCGTCGTCGGCAGCCAGCACCGGCGTTCCGCGCGCCAGCCGTTCGCGCGGATGCCCGCCCACACGGTCGCCCGCGTAGATGCCCGGAATGCGCAGCAGCGTCACGCGCGCGCCCATCGCCTGGCCGTACCAGCGCAGGCGCGCCTCGGCATCGACGCGGCGGCGCGCGCGGTCGCTGGCCGGGTTCACGGCACGGGTCTCGTCGAAGCGCTCGCCGAGGCAGTCGCCGTAGACGCCGGTGGTGCTGCCGTAGACAATGCGGCGCACACGGCCCTGGCGCGCCAGCGCTTGCAGCAGACGCGCGGTTCTCGGGTCGGTGCAGCCTTGCAGGGGCGGTGGCGCGAGGTGCAGCACGCTGTCGGCCAGACCGGCCAGGCGGCCCAGCGTGGTCGCATCGTCGAGGTTGCCGATCAGCGGCAGCGCACCCGCCTCGCGCAGCGACGGTGCCCGCTGCGCACTCGATGTCAGCGCCAGCAGGCGATAGCGGCCGCGCAGCAGCTTCACCACGCGCAGGCCCACGTCACCGCAGCCCACGATGAGCAAGGTCGGGCGTTTGAAGCGGGTGGGACGTGTCGGCATGGGCGCGCAAAACCAGGGGCAATCGAGGCAGGCAAAATCGCGCCTCGCATCCACTGCAAGTCTCCCACGCCGTTCATCCAATGACCTTCACCGTCACCGTGCAGCCCAGCGGGCGCAGCTTCAACGTCTCGCGCGACGAGCCCATCCTGGCAGCGGCCATCCGCGAAGGCGTGGGCTTGCCTTACGGTTGCAAGGACGGTGCCTGCGGGTCGTGCAAGAGCCGCCTGCTGAGCGGCCGCGTGATTCACGGCGCGCACCAGAGCAAGGCCTTGAGCGCCGAAGAAGCCGAGGCCGGCTGGACCCTGACCTGCTGCGCCGCGCCGCAGACCGACGTGGTGATCGAGGCGCGCACCGTGGCCGGTGCCGGCGAGTTCCCGGTGCGCAAGATGCCTGTGCGCGTGACCGGCATCGACAGGCCGGCCCCAGACGTGGCCGTGCTCACGCTGCAGCTGCCCGCCCACGGCGCGCTGCAGTATCACGCCGGCCAGTACATCGAGTTCATCCTGCGCGACAACGCGCGGCGCAGCTATTCGATGGCGAATGCGCCGCACACCCAGGGCGACAAGCCGTGGCTCGAACTGCACATCCGCCACATGCCCGGCGGCCTGTTCACCGACAGCGTGTTCGGCGCATTGAAGGAGAAAGACATCCTGCGTATCGAGGGGCCGTTCGGCAGCTTCTTCCTGCGCGAAGACTCCAGCGCGCCCATCGTGCTGCTGGCCTCGGGCACCGGCTTTGCGCCCATCAAGGCGATCATCGAGCAGTTGCAGTTCAAGTCCAGCCAGCGCCCCACGCTGCTGTACTGGGGATGCCGCAGCCGCGCCGACCTGTACCAGCACGAGTGGGCGCTGAATGCCGCCGCACAGATGCAGAACCTGCACTACATCCCGGTGTTGTCGGAGCCGAAGCCTGAGGACGAATGGACAGGCCGCACCGGCTTCGTCCACCAGGCGGTGATGCACGACATTCCTGACCTGTCGACGCACCAGGTCTACGCCTGCGGCGCGCCCGTCATGGTCGAGTCGGCACAGCACGACTTCACCTTCAAATGCGGTCTGCCGAGCGACGAGTTCTATGCCGACTCGTTCACCTCCGAAGCCGACAAGCACGGGAACTGACTCTGCGCTGCTGATTGATTCCTCGCACGCTGCAGGCCGCTGCGGGCGATGCCGTGCCCCGATCCTCGATTTCACGCGCGGTATGTGGAGCGATCGCATCAGTCACTCGTAGGTGAAATCTGACAGCCGATCGGCATGGGTTGCCGTTGCGCTGAAGCGATTGCGCTTCGTACGATCGTGCCCATCGGTGCCACTGCGCCGAAGTTGCCCAAACCCCGGGCGGCCAGCGCCAAGGAGTACCGACGATGACCAGCCCCACCGAGCCCACCAGTGATGCCAGCGAGTGGTTGATCTCGCGCCGCGAATGGGTGCAGGCCGGCGCGGCGCTGGCCTCAGCGCCGTTCGGCGGAATGGCCGCGGCGCAAACCGTCGCACCGCCCGTCGAACGGCAGGCCGACGCCGCGCCTTCGATGCTGAAGGTGAACCTTCGGGTGAACGGGCGCAACCATTCCATCAGCGTCGACAGCCGCACCAGCGTGCTCGACGCGCTGCGCGAGAACCTGGCGCTCAAGGGCACGAAAAAGGGCTGCGACCACGGCCAGTGCGGTGCCTGCACCGTGCTGATCGACGACCGCCGCATCAACTCCTGCCTGACGCTGGCGGTGATGCACGACGGCCAATCGATCACCACCATCGAGGGTCTGACAGGTGCCGACGCGGGTGACCGTCTGCACCCGATGCAGGCGGCATTCCTGAAGCACGACGGCTTTCAATGCGGCTATTGCACGCCGGGCCAGATCTGCTCTTCGGTGGGCATGCTGGCCGAAGCGCGCCAGGGCATGCCCAGCCACGTGACGCGCGATCTCCAGGCAGCGTCCGGCCCGTTGAGCGATGAAGAAATCCGCGAGCGCATGAGCGGAAACCTCTGTCGCTGCAGCGCCTATCCGAACATCGTCGCGGCCATCCGCGATGTGGCAGGAGCGCGGTCATGAGGGCCTTCAGCTACGAACGGCCCGCGAGCGCGGAAGCTGCGGCAGCGGCAGCGGCGGCGCGCCCGGGCGCGAAGTTCATCGCGGGCGGCACCAACCTGCTGGACCTGATGAAGCTCGAAGTCGAAACGCCGCTGCACCTGATCGACATCAACCGGCTCGGCCTCGACAAGACAGAGGCGACGGCCGAAGGCGGGCTGCGCATCGGCGCAATGGTGCGCAATGCCGACCTGGCCGCAGACCCGCGCGTGCGCCGCGACTACGCGGTGTTGAGCCGCGCCCTGCTGAGCGGCGCATCCGGCCAGTTGCGCAACAAGGCGACGACCGGCGGCAATCTGCTGCAGCGAACGCGCTGCTATTACTTCTACGACACCGCCCGACCCTGCAACAAGCGCCAACCCGGTTCGGGATGCTCGGCATTGCAGGGCTACAACCGGATGCACGCCGTGCTGGGCGCGAGCGAGCAGTGCATTGCCACGCATCCGTCCGACATGGCCGTCGCGATGCGGCTGCTCGACGCGCAGGTTGAAACGGTGTCGCCGCGTGGTGAGCGACGCGTCATTCCGATCGCCGACTTCCATCGGCTGCCGGGCAGCACGCCGCAAATTGAAACCACCTTGCAAGCCGGTGAAATGATCACCGCGGTGACCTTGCCGCGACCCCTGCCGGGCCGCCACATCTACCGCAAGGTGCGCGACCGCGCCTCGTACGCTTTCGCCGTGATTTCGGTGGCCGCCATCATCGACGACTCCGGCGGCAGGTTGCGTTCGGCACGCTTGGCGTTCGGTGGTCTGGCGCACCAGCCGTGGCGCGTGGCCGAGGCAGAAGCGGCGTTGTCCGGTGCCACCTTGAGCCGAGCCACTGCCGACGCCGCGGCCGACCGGGTGCTGGCGGGAGCGCGCGGGCACGGTCACAACGATTTCAAGATCCCGTTGCTGCGCCGCACCTTGCGCGCGGTGCTGACCGAAGCCTGAAGGACAAATTCATGGACATGACCCAGCCCGCCGCGCGCAACGCGATCGACGACAACCGCAGCGGCCTGATCGGCAAGCCGGTCGACCGCGTCGAAGGCCG